>NZ_JBSHAO010000004.1:0-262332 GCF_053611545.1 Streptomyces sp. NPDC054796
TCGTCGCGCCGACGGCCGCGCGGGGCCGGGCGGCGGTCAGGGGAAGGAGACCACCGTGGACGGCACGGTCGAGGTGCCCGACGTGGGGGAGCCGGTGGAGTTGATGACGTGCGCGTACTGGCCCTGGCCGCCGAGCGAGACGACGAGCAGATGGTGGAACTTCACGCCCGCCTTGTTCGGCGCCGCGAAGCCGTGTTCCTGCACGATGCTCGGCGCGACGTTGTAGTAGCAGTAGCTGCCCAGGCCCCAGCCCTCGTGGGTGTTGACGGAGTCGGCGACCTTGTACGCCGCGTAGCCCCTGATGCTGCCGTTCTGGATGGCGGCCTGGCTGGGCGCGTCGTACGCCTTCTCGTTCTGGAAGAAGATCGTGCGCCCGCGCTCGCCGTTCCACTGCACGTCGTACTTGTTGAAGTGCTCCACGAACAGCCCGGTGGCCAGCACGTCGGCGCCGTTGACGACGACGCCGTAGTCGGCCCGGTTCGTCTCCCAGCCGACGCCCTCGCCGTGGTCGGCGCGCCACACCCACGTGTGGTCGACAATCGTGTGCCTGCTGTTGACGACCATGCTGGTGGTGGCCTTGCCCGCGCCCGCGCCGCCGATCCGGATGAACACGTCCTGGACGGTGGTCGGGTTGCCGGAGTGCGCGGTGTTCGCGCCCGAGGGGCCGATCTCGACGAGCGTGGCGGAGTTCTGCGGCCCGGCGTCGACGAGGAGGCCCGCCAGCCGGATGCCGTCCACGTCGGCGGTCTTGAGCGCGGTCACCCCGCCGTCCGGGATGAGTGTCGCGTAGCCGAGGCCGAGGACCACGGTGTTCGCGCGCTTCACCTCGATGGCGCGGTCGAGGTGGTAGATGCCGGGGGTGAGCAGGAGGTGGAGGCCCCGGTCGAGCGCGGCGTTGAGGGTGGCCGCGCTGTCGCCCTGCTTGGCGACGTAGAAGGCGGAGAGGGAGAGCGACTGGCCCTGCGGGGTGCCGCCGCCCCAACTGGTGCCCCGCGCGTTGGTGCGCAGGGCGGGCAGGAAGACCTTGTACTCCGCGCCGTCGAGGTAGAGGAAGGGCTTCTCGCGGGAGTACGGGGTGGTGTCCAGGGTGGTGTACGGAGGGTCGGGGAAGGTGTTGCCGGGGGCGCCCTCGACGCCGGAGTAGACCATGTTCCACACGGCGTTGAGCCAGCCGCCGACATAGCTGTCGCGCGTGTACCACTGCTGCTGGCTGTACGGCTGTACGGTGCCGTCGACGCGGCTGTCGGCGATGTAGCCGCCGCTGGCCCAGCCGTATCCGTTGGGCGCGAGGTTCAGATTGCCGCGCACGTGCATCCGGCGGAACGGGGCCGCCTGCGAGACCGCCCAGCGGTTGGTTCCGTTGACGGGGGAGAGGGACAGGTTCTCGGCCGAACGCCAGAAGTTCTGGGTGGCGTTGCCGTTGAACCAGCCCGCGTCGACGGTGACGTCGCCGTTGATGTGGGTGGCGTCGGGGGTCAGCCCGAGGCCCATGATCGAGGTGTAGAAGCCGATCTGCGCGTTGAGGCCGTTGTACGTGCCGGGCTTGAACAGCAGCGCGTAGCGGCCGGTGCCGAACTGCGCCGACTCCTGCCGCTTGAACACCTCGTCCAGCTTGGCCTGGATGCCCGCGGTGGACGGGTCGAAGACGATCACGTTCGGGCCGAAGTCCGGCGCCAGGGCGTTCGCGGGCCGAGGCCGGGCGGCGGGGGCCGCGGCCGGTCGCGGCGCTGCGGTCGCGGGGGAGGCGGCGTTCGCGGCGAGCATGCCGGCGGCCGGGACCGCCAGCGCTGCGGCGAGCGCCGCGCGGCGGGAGACGGCGGATCTCTCGGTGGACGTGCCGGGCTGAGGAAGGTTCGACGTCATGTCAACTCTCTCTGGTGGGGGGTGGATTCGGCGGACGTTCCGGGCGTGCGCGTGTTCACAACATGAACGGTGATCCGTGAGAGAGCGCTCTCTGGCGTTGGATAGTTGTGGCTTGGATGAGACACGTCAAGGGGGTGCGCACGATGTCACGCGGAACTCGGCGCACCCGGCCGAACCGGCGGCCGGGCACGCCGGTTGGCGCCACGGGCTCCCACGTGGGGCTATAAAGGGTCGATGACTGCCGACGCGCCGCGGCCCGGCCGCCCGGTGACCCTGGAGGACGTGGCCCGCGCCGCGGGGGTGTCGCGGGCCACCGTCTCCCGTGTCGTCAACGGCACACCCACCGTCGACCCGGCGCTGCGCCGCAAGGTCGAGGACGCCGTCGAGGCCACCGGCTACGTGCCCCACCAGGCGGCCCGCTCCCTGGTGACCCGGCGGACCGACTCCGTCGCCCTGGTGATCTCCGAACGGGAACGGCGCCCCGTCGCGGCCCCCTTCGTCGGCCGGATGTTCACCGACCCCCACTTCGGGCGGGTGGTCGGCGGCCTCCTGGACGTGCTGCGCCCGGCCGGGGTGCAGATGCTGCTGATGCTGGTGGACGACGAGGCGTCACGCCGCCAGTTCGTGTCCTACGTGCGGCAGGGCCACGTCGACGGCGCGGTCCTCGTCTCCTCGCACGCCGCCGACCCGCTGCCCCGGCTCCTCGCCGAGAGCGGGCTGCCCGCGGTGCTCTCCGGGCGTCCGGCGCGGGAGGTTCCGCTGCCGTATGTGGAGGTGGACCAGCGGGCGGGGGCGCGGCTGGCCGTCGGCCATCTGCTCTCCCGGGGCCGCCGCCGGATCGGCACGATCGCCGGACCGCAGGACATGCCCGCCGCCCAGGAGCGGCTCGAAGGCTTCCGCGACGCGCTCGCCGCGCACGGTGTCACCGACGCGCCCTGGGCTGAGGCGGACTTCACGCGCGCTGGCGGCGCCGCCGCGATGCGTCGGCTCCTGGCGGAGCGTCCGGACCTGGACGGCGTGTTCGTCGCCTCGGATCTGATGGCACAGGGCGCGCTCCAGACACTGCTGCGCGCGGGCGTCGGCGTCGGGCTGCCGCCGGGCGACGTGTCGGTGGTCGGCTTCGACGACAGCGAGGCGGCCGTGGCCTGCGAACCGCCCCTGACCACGGTCCGCCAGCCGGTGGAGGAGATGGCCGCCGAACTGGCCCGGCTGCTGCTGGCGCGTATCAGGGAACCGGAGCGGGAGCGGGGGAGCGCGCCGGGGTCCAGGGTGTTCCGGCCGGTGCTGGTGGAGCGGGGGTCGGCGTAGGCGGTTCCCCTTCGGGGCTCGGCCGCCCCGGCCGCTCCCGGGCGGGCGCGGGTTGGGGCCCGTCCGGCAACTGGCGCTGTCCCCCCCGGCTACCGCCGGGAGGCGGTGCGTGCAGTCGCAAAGCGGAGGACGTCCTCGCAGCGGGCTGCTCGGCCGGTTCGGCAACGCGGCGGACGTGCGTGCCGGGTGCCCCCGGCCACCGCTGGGGGCACCCCCCCGGGCCGGGCGCGAGTGGTCGGACAGGCCCCAGCTCCGTCACCCCTCCGCGTCCCCCAGCCGCAGCATCACCTTGCTGCTCCCCGCCGCCGGGTCGGCGGCGACGGTCAGTGCCTCCTCGGCCCGGGTCAGGGGGAAGCGGTGGCTGATGACCGGGGTGACGTCGAGGCCGTCGCGCAGCGCTGTGAGGGCCGTGTCGATCTCGTCGACGAAGCGGTAGGAGCCGATCCAGGTGAGTTCGCGGGTGACCAGGTCGCCCAGGGTCGCAGGGGCGGCCGTGCCGGGCAGGTTGCCCACCTGGACGACGGTGCCGCCGCGCGCCGTCGCACGCAGCACCGGGCCCAGCGCGGACGGTGCGCCGGACGCCTCGAAGGCCACGTCCACGTCCTCGGGCAGCGGTTCGCCGCGCGAGAGGTCGTGGGTGGCGTCGGCGCCCATGGCGCGGGCCACGGCGAGCGAGGAGGCGGAGAGGTCGGCGGCCACGACGCTCGCGGCGCCCCGCAGCCTGGCCGCCGCGACGACGAGGGAGCCGATCGGCCCGGCGCCGTTGACCAGCACCGTACGGCCGCGCAGCGCGGGCACCCGGCCCACGGCGTGCAGGGCGACGGCCAGCGGTTCCGCCAGCGCGCCCGCCTCGGTGCCGACGCCCTCGGGCAGTGCCCTGATCTGCTCGGCCCGCACCGCGCGGTACTCGCTGAAGCCGCCGTCGGTGTGCGGGTCGAAGGCCGCCGAGCCGAAGTAGCGGATGTGCGGGTAGAGGTTGGTGCGCCCGGCGATGGTGCTGGGCAGCGCGCCGTCGCCGACCAGCTCCGCAGGGTGGACGGTGACGGGCTGCCCCTCGGCGAGCCCCGTCACGCCGGGCCCGAGCGCGGCGATCCGGCCCGCGACCTCGTGGCCGAGGACGAGGGGGTGGGCGAGCGTGGCGGTGCCGGAGGCGCCCCGCTTCCAGTAGGCGAGGTCGGAGCCGCAGATGCCGCCCCACTCCATGGCCATGAGGACCTCGCCCTCGCCCGGTACGGGGCGGGCGCGCTCGTCGATCCGTACGTCGTCGGGACCGTGCACCACGACGGCCTTCATGACGGCTTTCGTGACGGCCTTCATACCGCGTCCTCCAGGCGGACCAGGTCGCGTCCCCGTGTCTCCGGGGCGAGATACGCGCTGATCAGGGTGATGAGTGAGTAGACGATGAGCATCACGGCGATGGGCCACCAGCTGCCGGTGGCGGCGGTGAGCGTCGCCGCGATGACCGGGCCGACGGCGGTGGCGAGGATGCCGCCGATCTCCTTGGCCAGCGCGAGCTGGGTGAACCGCGTACGGGAGCCGAAGAGTTCGGCCATCGTCACGCTCTCCAGCGAGAACAGCCCGAGCACGCCGATGTTCACGCCGAGGATCATGCCCAGCATCAGCGCGGCGGTGGACCCGGAGGTGATCAGCCACATCACGGGGAAGGCCGTGACGATGGTGAGCACGGTCAGCGCGAGGTAGACGGGGCGGCGTCCGAAGCGGTCGCCGAGCAGGCCGACGAGGGGGACGGTGACGAACCCGGCGAGCGAGCCGTACACGATCGCGTCCGTGGGGACGGACCGGCCGACGGCGAGGTTGGTGGCGATGTAGCCGACGAGGAACGTCTGGAGCAGGCCGGAGTTGCCCGCCTGCCCGAAGCGCAGGCCCAGGGTGAGGAAGAACGCCTTGCCCTTGCGCTGGCGGATGCCCGCCTCCAGCACACCGGCCTTGCGGTCCGTCGTGTCTCCGGTGCTCTTGGCGTTGTCCGCGCCGCTTCCGCCGTTCGCGTCGCCAGTGCCCTCCGTGCTGTCCGTCGCCGCGAGCGTGGACTCGACCTCGTCGCGCGTCATCGCGACGCCGTCCACCACGTCGGGCCGCTCCTCGAAGACCGGGCTCTCCTTGAGCCCCGTACGCAGCCACACCGCGAAGATCATCAGCCCGAAGCTGAGCAGGAAGGGCAGCCGCCAGCCCCAGGAGAGCAACTGCTCCTCGCTCAGGACGGCGAGCAGCACGGCCCAGAGCCCCGAGGCCGCGAGCGTCCCCGAGTTGGTGCCGAGCGACACCAGCGAGGAGACCAGTCCGCGCCGCTTGACGGGCGCGTACTCGGCCAGCATCACCGTCGCCCCCGCGATCTCGGCGCCCGCGCCGAAGCCCTGGACGAGCCGGAGGACGACGAGGAGGACGGGCGCGAGGATGCCGATCATCGAGTAGGTGGGCAGGACGCCGATGAGGGTGGTGGAGGCGCCCATCAGCAGGATGGTGATGTAGAGGACCTTCTTGCGGCCGAGGCGGTCGCCCATCCGGCCGAAGTAGACGGCGCCCGCGAGCCGGGCGACGTAGCCGACGCCGTAGGTGCCCATCGCGGCGATCAGGCCCATCGCGGGGCTGACGTCAGGGAAGAAGATCTTGTTGAAGACGATGGCTGCGGCCAGCGAGTAGAGCTGGAAGTCCATGAACTCCATGGCCGTGCCGAGCCAGCCGGAGACGGCGGCCTTGGTGAGATCGCGTGTGGTGCGTGTGGTGCGTGTGGTGCCTGTGGTGTTCTGTGTGCCGCGTGGCGGGGTGCCCGAGGGCTCCGCTGCGGTGGCGCTGTGCTGCATCGTGAACTCCGTTGTCCGTGCACTGCGTGGAGGGTCGGGGGCGGGGGTGTCAGATGTCGACGCGGCCTGCCCGTAGCGCGGGAAGCCGGTCCGCGACGGCCGTGACCAGCGCGGTGTCCTCCGCCAGGTCCGCCGCGCCCAGGACCCGCAGGAGCGCGCCGACGACGTCTGCCGGTCGCTTCCCCGGTCCCCAGCAGGCGGCGAGCGCGTCCCGCGCGGGGTCGGTGACCCCCTCGGTGACGCTCCCGGTCCCGTCGTCGCAAGGGCGCGTGGTGTGCGCCCAGCCCGCGAGGGCGAGTTCGAGCACCGGGCTGCCCGCGCCACGCGCGCGCAGCTCCCGCAGCGCGGGCAGCCACCGCTCCGTGATCTTCAGCGAGGCGTCGGAGCCGATCTGCCGCAGCAGATGCCGCATCGCGGGGTTGCGGAAGCGCGCGACGAGGTCGTCGGCGTACGCGCCCGTATCGGGGCCGCCCACGGGGAGCGTCGGGGCGATCTCGGCGCACAGTGCCCGCACGAGGCGCTCGCCCCAGTCGGCCGCCATGGCGTCGGCGATCGTGGTGCGGCCGACGGCCAGACCGAGGTGGGCGAGGGCCGAGTGGGAGCCGTTGAGCAGCCGCAGCTTGGTGAGCTGGTAGGGCGCGGCGTCCGGGACGAACAGGGCGCCGTCCAGCTCCCACGGGGGGCGCGGCGCGGCGAAGGAGTCCTCCAGCACCCACTGCCGGTAGGGCTCGCCCGCGACGGGGAGCGCGTCGCGCACACCGAGCGCCGCGCCCGCGGCGTCGCGGTCGGCGTCCGTCGCGGCGGGCACGATCCGGTCCACGACCGTCGAGGGGAAGGCGACGGCCAGGGCCAGCCGGTCCAGCACCGTGGCGCGGTCGGGCCAGGAGCTGGCGCGGACGTAGTCGTGGACCAGCCGTTCCAGCGCGGCGCCGTTGTCCGCCATGTTGTCGCAGGACACGACGGTGACCGGGGGCGCCCCCGCGCGCATCCGGGCCGCGAGGCCCGTGGCCAGGCGCCCGACCACGGTGCCGAGGGCGGCGCCGGAGGGGGCCGCGAGGTCGGCGGCGACGGGCGGCGCCGACGCGTCCAGGCCACCGGTGCGCGGCGACCGGTGGTACCCCTTCTCCGTGACGGTCAGGGTCACCACCGTCACCTCGGGGTCGGCGAGCAGCGCGTCGACGGCCGCGGCGTCCGCGCCCATGTGCAGCGCGCCGGTGACGGCGCCGACGACGCGCGTCGCGCAGCCGCCGGGCCGCCACTCGCCGCCGGGCCGACGCCCGTTGAGTCCGTCGAGTTCGGTGAGGGAGTACAGGCAGTCCTGGCCCCGCAGGGCGCGCACCGTCTCCGCCGAGCGGGGCGCCACGGCGGTGATGCCCCAGGGCTGCCCGGAGCGGGCCGCGGCGTTCTCGGTGTAGACGGCCTGGTGGGCGCGGTGGAAGGCGCCGAGCCCGAAGTGCACGACGCGGGTGCGCAGTTCGGCGGGGTCGACGGCGGGACGCTGACCGGGCGCGAGCCGGGGCAGCGCCGCACGGCTCAGGGACTGGGGCTGGTGCTGGGGCTGGTGCTGGGGGAGTGCGTCGGCGCTCACCAGTCGTGCACCGAACCGTCGAGGCGCCGCGCGACCGGCAGATAGCGCTGCTGGTACGGGAAGCGCTCGGCGGCCTTCTCGTCGTACTCGACGCCGAGCCCGGGCTCCTCCGAGGGGTGCAGCATCCCGCCGGCGAACGTGGCACCGCCGTGGAAGACCTCCGCCGCCTCGTCGGGATGGCCCATGTACTCCTGGATGCCGAAGTTCGGCACGGTGACATCGAGATGCACGGCAGCGGCCATGCTCACGGGCGAGAGGTCCGTCGCGCCGTGGGAGCCGGTGCGCACGTGGTAGAGCGCGGCGAGGTCGAAGATCCGCCGCAGATGCGTGATGCCGCCCGCGTGCACGACGGTGGTGCGCACATAGTCGATGAGCTGCTCGGTGATCAGATGCTGGACGTCCCAGATCGAGTTCAGCACCTCGCCGACCGCGATCGGGGTCGTGGTGTGCTGCCGGATCAGGCGGAACGCCTCCTGGTTCTCGGCCGGGGTAGGGTCCTCCATCCAGAACAGGCGGCAGCTCTCGACGCTCTTGCCGAACCTGGCCGCCTCGATCGGGGTGAGCCGGTGGTGCACGTCGTGCAGGAGGTGGAAGCCGAATCCGAACCGCTCCCGCACCGCCTCCAGGTAGGTGGGCGCGAAGTTCAGATACGCCTCGGTGTCCCAGGGCTGCTCGTCGGGCAGCTCCGTCGCCGCGGGCTCGTAGACCTTGCCCTTGCGGACGCCGTAGGTGCCGCCGACGTCGGGGACGGCGGCCTGCGCCCTTACGGCCTTGTAGCCCAGCTCCAGATAGCGCTCGACGTCGTCCAGCAGGGAGGGCACGTCGGTGCCGCTGGCGTGCGAGTAGACCAGCACGCCGTCCCGGGAGCGCCCGCCGAGGAGCTGGTAGACGGGCATCCCGGCCGCCTTGCCCTTGATGTCCCACAGCGCGGTGTCTACGGCGGAGACCGCCGTCATGGTGACGGGCCCGCGCCGCCAGTAGGCGCCGCGGTAGAGGTACTGCCACATGTCCTCGATGCGGTCGGCGTCCTTGCCGATCAGCAGGGGGACCACGTGGTCGCGCAGATAGGCGGCGACGGCCAGCTCGCGGCCGTTCAGCGTGGCGTCACCGAGGCCGGTCACACCGTCCGTCGTGGTGATGCGCAGCGTGACGAACGTGCGGCCCGGCGAGGCGACGAACACCTCGGCGCGCTCGATCTTGCTCACAGACGGATCTCCTTCACGGGCTTGCGGCTGACGGGTGTGGGTGGGCTGAGCGACTCCGCACCGGGCGTCCCTGTCGGGCACCACTAGTATACAAGCACTTGTGTTTCAGTACGGCAATACCAGAGTCGCCACGTTTTTACGCGCACGTCGTCGGAGAACATCGCAGATCAGAGGCCCGTCGACGCGCCGGAGCGCCGCACGAGAGCCCGGCGAGGGGCCCGGGAGAGCCGTCGAACGTGCCGGGCGGAGGCACGCTCAGCTATACGATGGGCGCATGGCTCAATCGAACCGGCGGACGAGTCGGCGGGCGATCTACACGACGCTGCGCCAGATGGTCCTCACCCTCGAACTCCCGCCGGGTGCCGCCCTTTCGGAGAACGAACTCGCGGCCTCGCTCGGCGTGAGCCGCACGCCCGTGCGCGAGGGGCTGATCCTGCTCGCGCAGGAGGGGCTGGTGCAGGTCTTCCCGCAGATCGGCTCGTTCGTCTCGCGGGTGGACCCGGCGCAGGTGGCCGACGCCCAGTTCCTGCGGGAGGCCGTCGAGCTGGCCTCCCTGGAGGACCTGCCGGCCGAGCTGGACGAGGCGGTCGTCGGCGAACTGCGCGGCAACCTGGAACAGCAGCGGCGCGAGGACCTCGGCCTGGAGGAGTTCTTCGCGCTGGACGAGGCGTTCCACCAGGGCCTGATGCGCCTCAGCGGCCACGGCAACGCCTGGACGACCGTCGCCGCCGCGAAGGGCCACCTGGACCGGGCCCGCCGCCTGGGCCTCTACGAGAATGTGTCGCCCGCCGTGTTCGCCGCCCAGCACGACGAGATCTTCGACGCGGTCGTCGGCGGCGACGTCCCGCTCGCCCGCGCCGCCATGCGCACCCACCTGCGCGCCGTCTTCAACGACATCGAGCGCATCCGCGCCCACTCGCCCGAGCTGTTCGCGGCCAACTCGGAGACGGTGCCGGTGCGGCGGAGCGTCGTCGTCTGGGAGTAGCTCCGGGAGCCGTGACGGAGACCTTCTCGACGGGGCCCTTCGACGGAGACCTCCCGGAGGCCCGTTCCGGCGGGCCCCCGGGAGGGGCAGAGGGGGTTACGGGACGCGGGAGTCCGTCGTCAGCCGAAGTCCACGTCGCTGCACAGGTAGTACGCCTGGTCCATGTGCGACGCCTGCCAGATCGTGTAGACGACATGGCGCCCTGAGTACCCGGACGTGTTCACGTTGATCGCGTAGTTCTGACTGGGCGCGTATCTGCCGGTCTCGGCGACCAGTTGCAGGTCGTCCCAGCCCATGGCCTCGGTGGTGGGGTCGAAGCCCTGACGGGTGACGTAGACCTTGAAGTAGTCGGCGCCATGACTGGCCTGGTCGTAGAGCTGCACGGTGAAGTTGTCGGACACGGGTGTCGTCTTCCACGGGCCCACCGCGTCGAGCGAGTTGTAGCGCCCGCCTTCCGTCCGGCCTCCGCTGCACAGCTGCCCGTTCGGGACGGCGGCCTGGTGGTTGCCGCCGACGCCGTTGCGGTACAGCCCGTTCCAGTTCCACATCGCGTTCGGGTTGTCCTGCCACGCCTGCCAGCACATGGGGTCTTCCTGCGCCATGTCGGGGTTCTGGAAATCGTCGCCCCAGCGGTCCCAGCAGCCGTAGTTGCGGGAGGCGGGATCGACGACCGAACCGTGGGCCGAGGCGGTCCCGGACCAGGACAGCAGGCAGAGCAGCGCCGCGGACAGCAGCGTCAGCACGCGGAGGGGCCAGCTCACACGCCTGACGCGTCTGGCGCGATCATGACAATCGGTACGCATGGGTGGGTCTCCGTTCTCCGTGGGGGTGGGTGTGCGGGTAGTGGGAGCGCTCCCATTGCGGAGGGTATTACTCCTCGGGGGAGTGTTGAAGCGTGTAATCAAGCCATGGGGCGGGACGGGGTGGAGGGGCGGCGCGGTGGGTGCGGTGCTGGCAGATTTCGTTATCTGTTAGTTGATATCCGTCACCTGTTATCTGATAACTGTCAGCCGTCGCCGACTGCGACGGTCATGCCGCGCAGCGCGTAGCTGTCGATGGCCTCCTGGAAAGTGAGGCGGGGCTCGGAACGCAGCCGTATTCCGGGTTCGGCGAAGAGGCGGCTGAGGAAGATGTCCGTCTCCAGGATCGCGATGTGGGCTCCGGGGCATCTGTGCGGGCCGTCTCCGAAGGAGAGCCCGGAGGCGACGGCGAGGCCGTTGACTGAGCGTTGCGGGCGGAGGCATTCGGGCTGCTGTCCGACCGCGCGCGGGTCGGTGTTGGCACTGTCGATGAGCAGCTCGACCAGCTCCCCGGAGGGCACCGTCACCGTCCCGTCGGTGCTCCGGACGTCGAGCGGCGCGGTGGTACGGCGGCGGAGGCGGCCGATGACCGGTTCGAGCCGGAGCAGTTCGTGCAGCACCGCGAGGCGTTCGTCCTCGTCGGCCGCGCGGTAGCGGCGGAGCAGCGCCTCGTCGGAGAAGAGGTGCCAGGCCGCGACGGTGACGAACTCCCGCGTGGTGAACATCCCCGCCGCCGCGAACGACAGGCACTCGCCGAGGATCTCCGGGCTCGTGCACCCCTCGTCCAGCAGGTGCGAGATGAGGTCGTCGCGGCGCGCCCGGCGGTGGGCCCTGATGGCGGGGCGTACGTCGGCGACGTAGAAGCGCAGCCAGTTCGAGTTCTGCCGCACCACCCAGCGGATGCCCTCGACGCTGGTGAAGCCGGGTGTGCCGAACCGCTCGGGAACGAAGCGTTCCAGTCGGCGCCGGAGGCCCGGTCCGCCCTCGGTCAGGCCGATCACGGAGGCGGCCACTCCGATGGCGAGGTGGAAGCTCAGGTCGGCCAAGTCGGCCTCGCCCGCCGCGCGCAGCTTCGCGAGCTCTGCCTCCGCGATCCTGATCATCGTCGGGCGGTACTCCTGGGAGACGCGGCGCGGGGTGAAGAACCGCGCGGTCTGCCGACGGTGTTCGCGGTGTTCGGGGCCGTCGCGGTACAGGACGGGGCGCCGCACGCGCGCGGGCAGCTTGCGCACCGTCTCGATGCCGAGGCCCGCCTGCACCGTGACGGTGCTGCGCAGCACGGTGCGCGCCTCGTCGTAGCCGCGTACCCGCCAGACGCCGTCGGAGCCGCGGCGCACGGGGCAACCGTCGGCGGCGGGGCCCGGATCGGCCGCAGATGCCGGTGCCGGTGCCGGTGCCGGTCCAGGTCCCGGCCCGGGTACCTGGCCCGACCCGGGTGCCGCTCCCGCGCCGGGTGCCGGTGCCGCTTCGGGGGCCAGCTTCCGGTGGATCTTGCGTGTGCCCAGTACGTCACCGCTCACCGCGGCACCTCCCTGGTCCCGGCCCCTGGCCCCGGCCCGCGGGGGCCGACCGTAGCCCGTCGGCGGGTCTCCGTCAG
Organism: Streptomyces sp. NPDC054796; assembly: GCF_053611545.1. NCBI lineage: Bacteria > Bacillati > Actinomycetota > Actinomycetes > Kitasatosporales > Streptomycetaceae > Streptomyces > Streptomyces sp. NPDC054796. The sequence continues at coordinate 12,166 of NZ_JBSHAO010000004.1, forward strand.
CGCGACTTCACGCCTGGGTCCGGAGGGCTCGGCCCGCTTCGCCGGCAGGGTCAGCCCTGTGCCTCGGCCCACGCGGACAGTTCGGACTCGGCGGCGGCCAGCAGGCCGGGCGACGGGGACGACGCGCCGTTGGTGACCAGCGCCGCGTGCGGGGTGCCCGCGGGCGCGGACGAGGTGAGCAGCAGGCGGCGGCTGCCGGTGCCGCCGGGCTCGGGGGCGACGGCGACGGGCGTGGTCCGCGTGTAGGCGGGCGGCCCGTGGACGGTGCCGAGGTCGGAGACGACGGTGGTGTCGCCGGTGCCGAAGGACGCGGGCAGGTGCAGCTCGGTCGGCGCCTCCTTGCCGTCGGACCGCCACAGCAGGACGCCGTACTGCCCCGATCCCACCAGTTCCGCGAGGTGCGGCAGGGAGTCGGGCACGGGGTTCCAGGTGAGGGCGGCGGAGCCGTCGCGCGAGCGGTCCTCGTAGGTGAAGCCGAGGGTGCGGCCCGCGGTCGCGGCGGGGTACAGGCGGTCGAGGAGGCGGGCGTCCTGGCGCAGTTCGGCCTTGCCGGAGTCGTCGAGGCGGACGGCGGACAGGTCCTCGTCGTTCCAGGCGTCGCCCTCGGTGCGGACCTTGTCGGGGTTGCCGTTCATCAGCTCGTGGTGGCGGCCGTTGTAGATGTCCCACTGCCACTGCGTACCGGAGAGTACGGGGCCCGAGCCCGTGGGGTCCGACCACCAGTCGGCTCCGGGGAGGCGGGAGTCGAGCGCCTGGTACATCGCCTTGTAGACCGTCGGCGCCTTGTCGGAGACGGCCCCCTTCAGGGGGTGTCCGAACTCGCTGACGACGGCCGCCGTGCCGGAGTCGTCCGCGCGCTCGCGCACGGACTCGAAGTCACCGGTGTACTGGCCGTCGCGCGCCTTGCCCGGCATGAAGACGCCGGAGATGGCCTTCTGGTCGTAGAAGTGGGTGTTGAAGACGTAGCGGGGCCCGAGGGTGCCCGCGTCCAGGAGGCCGCCCTCCTCCTTCTGGAAGGACAGGTTCGCGTTCCAGAAGAGGTTGGGCTCTACGTAGGCGGGCTTGTCCCGCCACCCGGCCGCGTCCATGCGGGCGCGGAACCTCTCGTAGAAGGGCCACAGCACGTCGCGCTCCCACGTGCGGCTGTTCTGGCCGGAGTCGTAGCTGCCCGCGTGGGGTTCGTTGTACGGGTCGAACCCGGCGACGGCCGCGAACTCCTCCGCGCTCAGGTGGTCGGCGAGGTAGGCCATGGTGGTCTCGGCGGTGTCGAGGAACGCGTCCTGGACGCCGTGCTCGTTGTGCCAGAAGTCGTACGTGGCCTGCTTCACGGCCTCGTTCTGGGTGATGTTCTGGCCCCAGAAGAAGCAGATCCCGCAGGACTCCCTCGGATACCCGCCCGCCTCGACGGCCCAGGCCGGGGCCCCGTCGCCGGTGTACCAGCTCTCCTCGTGGAACAGATGGCGCGAGTAGAGGTCCTGGTGGAAGTCGGGGAAGACGCGGATCCCGGCGTCGAGGAAGGCGCGCATCTGCGCTGTGACGTCGGCGAGGTACGCGGTGTCCACCTGTCCGCGTTCCGGTTCGGCGTGTGCCCAGGACAGCAGGAAGCGCACGGTGTTGCCGCCGCCGAGGGCGCGCAGCGCCGCCGCGGACTTCTCGGCGTCGGCGACGGAGGCGAAGGGCAGGCCGCCGTTCTCCTCCAGCTTGGTCTCGCCGGAGACGTTGTAGCCGCGCAGCACCGCCTCGCGGCCGAGCCCGTCCGTGAAACGGCCGTCTTCGGCGGTGAGGGTGGCCGTGGCGGGGCCGTCGAACCACAGGGAGTCGGGGAGGGCTTCGGCGGTGCGGGGTCCGGCGGCCGGGGACGTGGGCGCGGGCGCGGATGAGGGCGGGGATGAGGGCGGGGACGCGGATGACGGCGGGGCGCCCGCGAACGTCAGCAGCCCAGTGAGGAGCGCGGCCAGCGCGGCGGCGAGGGGGTGGCGGGGTGGTCGGTGGTGACGGGGCGGATGGGGCGGACGAGACGGGCGGGGCGGTCGAGGGGGACGGGAGGGGCGGTGGGCCCAGCGGAAACCACGGAACGCACGTCGTCCATGCACACGCCTATTCGCCATGGCCATTACAATTCCGGGCTCGCGGGAGCCCCGTCAACACCTCCCGCGCTTACCCGCAACACGGGCGTCTTCGGCCCGTGGCCGGTGTGGCGGTGCCACAGGCGGCGCGGTGAGGGGCAGGGTGGGGGACCGTTCTTGTCCGTTCCGTCCGACTGCTCCCCTTCGCCCCCCGACTCCCGACCCCCTGGCCCCGACCCCCCCCGGGGTCCCGAATCCCCACTGTCAGCCAACCTCCGCCCGCGATCCGGAGACGCACGATGCCCCGTCCCCCGCTCAGGCCCATCCGGTCACTCCGGCCGGTCCGGCCCCTCAGTCCGGCGCCGAAGGACGGCCGGGCCCGCCCCGTGACCGTGGCCGCCACGGTGAGCCTCCTGCCGCTCTGCGCCGCCGTGTTCCTCCTGGACATGGCCCTCGTCCTCGGGCGCCGTACCGACTTCGTCGACCGGCCCGTGCTGACCGGGGCCGTCGCGTCCCGTCACCAGGCCCTCGACGGGCTGATGACGTTCGCCACCGACAACTCGAAGGTCCCGCTGATCATCGTCTCCGTGCTGGCCACCGCGCTGCTCGGGCTGCGCGCCCGCTCGTGGCGTCCGGTGCTGCTGGTGGGCGGAGCGGGTGCGCTGTCGGTGGCGGCTGCCACACTCGTCAAGGAACTCACGGACCGGACCCGCCCGCCCGCCTCCTTCTGGGCCGTCCCGGAGAGCGGCTTCTGCTTCCCCTCCCGGCACACCACGATCGCCGTGGCCGTGCTGCTGGTGCTGGCCTACGTCTTCGCGGGCCATCTGCGCGCCCGCTCGCGTGCCGCCGCCCTCGCCGTATGGGCGGGGGCGCTGGGCCTGGCGCTGCTGGTGGGCGTCAGCCGCGTGTATCTGGGCGTGCACTGGGCCACCGATGTGCTGGGCGGCTTCGCACTCGGGGCCGTCGTGGCCCTGCTGCTGATCGTCCCGGACACGGTACGGCGGCACCGGGGGCGGCAGCGCCCCTGGCGACGCGGTGCCGACTGGAGCCGCAGCACCCTTCCGCCCGTGCCCTGAGCACGGGCCCCTGAGCGCGCCCCGGCGCGGGCCTCAGCGCTGGAGGGGGCCGGGACCGGAACCGGACCGGGGGCCGGTGAGGCGGGCCCCGTCCGGGCGCGGGCGGCGCGTGCCGGTCCATTGATCACACGATCGTGGGGCCGGACGCACGCTGGAACGGTTCGCCTGCGCGGCCTGTGCGTACGGTCCCCGGCATGGACGACCCCATGACGGCCAGGGCAGCCGTGGTCACCGAACTCCGGCTCTCCTCCTACCGTTCCCTCCGTGGCCTCGTCGTCCCCCTCACCCCCGTCACGCTGCTGACGGGACCCAGCGGAAGCGGCAAGTCCACCGTCCTGGAGGCGTACGAAGCACTCGCGCGCCTCGGCGGCGGCGAAGCGCTCGGCGAGGTCTTCGGCACCGTGAGCGGCGGCCCTTCCGCCTACGTACCGCAGCGCGCACGCCCCGACGGCCAGGGCAGACGCGGCTTCCGGCTCGGCTGCACCGTCGACGGCCCGGCGGGCACGGTCCACTTCGACATCGCCGTCCAGGCCGAACCCGAACTGCGCATCGCGGGCGAGCGGCTGACGGGCGTCGGCGGCCGGGCGCTGCTGTCCACCGCGCTGCGCGATCCCGCCCGCCGCACCGTCCAGGCCGAGTGGCACACAGCGGGCGCCACCCGCGTCACACGCGCCCCGCTCCCCGACGACCGGCTCGGCACGGCACTGCTGCCCCTGCGCGTCGCGGGCACCACCGAGGGGCAGCGGCACGTGCTCGCCGCCGCCGAACAGGTCGTCGTCGCGCTGCGCTCCGCCTTCGCCTGCGACCCGCGCCCCGAGACCATGCGCGATCCGGTCGCCTACGCCGACGGCATGCTGCGCGGCGGCTGCGACAACATGGCGGCGGTGCTGCGCCGTACGCGTACGGAGTGCGGCACCCGGCACGCGGCCCTCGTCGACGCCGTACGTGCGGGCTGCGCGGGCCCCGTCACGGGGCTGACAGCCGACCTGATCACCGTCACGGGGGTCACCGGCGCCAGGGGCGGCATGGGACGGGGGCAGCGCTGCGGCGATCCGCACGACCCCCGGCTCGTACGGGCCCTGGTCGAGCGCGGCCCCGGCACGCCCGGCACGCCCCTGGAATGGCTCGGGGACGGCGAGCTGCGCTACACGGCCCTGGCCCTCGTGCTGCTCACGGGCCCCGGCGTGCTCTCCATGGACCCGGCCGACGAGGTGCTGCCCGCGCGGCAGGCGCTGACCGTCCTCGCGGACGGCATGGACCGGGCCATGGACCGGCGGCAGTCGGCCGAACTGCGGTCGCTGGCCGCGCGCATGGGCAGGCGCGGACACGTCAGGCTGCTGGGCACGGTGCGGGACGCGGATGAGGTGCGGGGCGTGGGTGACGAAGCGGGTGCGGGTGTGGGCGCGGAGGCGGGCGGGGGCCAGGGCGAGGGCAAGGAGGAGGTGGCGGGGGTGTCACTGGTAGACCTGGGGGAGTGAGCGATACCCCTGACACCCCCACATCTGAGATCCCCGCATCCGGCACCCCTGCTTCTGGGATCCCCGCTGCCGACGGCGCCGAAGGCCGCCCCTCGGTGCGCCAACTCCAGGACCGGCTGGCCGAGTTCGCCGCCGCGCGCGACTGGAGGCAGTACCACACGCCCAAGAACCTGGCGGCCGCGCTGAGCGTGGAAGCGGGCGAGCTGGTGGAGATCTTCCAGTGGCTGACGCCCGACGAATCCGTACGCGTGATGGAGAAGCCCGACTCCGCAGCGCGCGTCGAGGACGAGGTGGCTGACGTGCTCGCCTACCTCCTCCAGTTCTGCGAAGTGCTGGGCGTCGACCCGCTCTCCGCGCTCTCCGCGAAGATCGAGAGGAACGAAAAGCGTTTCCCGACCCCCGGAAACGGTCACTCTATGGAGTGACGGAGAAGCCCGCGAAGGGCTTATTATCCACAGATTTCCCAAACCCCCTGGCGGAAGAGCCCATTGGCGGTCACGCTGGGTAGCGACCAGTGGAGGGGGAAGGCAGATGGATGCGGAACGTCTCATCGAAGCCACCCGGTATGCGCTAGCCGAGAGCAAGGCCGTGCCGGACATCGTGGCCGAGGCGTGGCAGGCGCAAGCGCTCGCGGAGGCGGTCGGCAGCCACCTCGCGATAAACGGGCCACCAACGGTCCGTTCCGAGGCCCTCGGCCTCAGCGAAGCGGGCAGCCGTGCCTGCGGTTCGCTCCATCACCCCGCGCTGCGCGCCGACGGCGTGCGTGCCACCCGGCTCACCATGATCGGGGACGCCCGCTGCACTCTCCTCGATCTCGCCGGACTGCTGGGGGAGACGGGTGCGGCCCTCGTCTCCGTCGCGGTCTCGGCGGACGAGGAGGGGTTGTACTGGCAGTGCGTCGAAGCCATCGACGCGGCGGACGAGTCGGGCGATCGCGTCATCGGCATACTCCGCAGACTCGCCCTCCGGGAGAGGGGAGGCGTCGCATGAACACGCCTCGCCCCGCGCAGCTGTCCCCTCGCGTTGCGGGCCCGCCCCCTCGCGCCGCGGGCCCGCCGCGGCCACCCCGTACGCCGCGCTCGTCGCTGAGACCGGGTGCGCCAGGGCCGAACGCCTGGTCGCGGACCCTGCCGACGGCGAAGCGGGGACCGCCACCGTGCAAGATGGAATCATGGACCTGCGCATTTTCACCGAGCCCCAGCAAGGGGCCAGCTACGACACCCTGCTCTCCGTCGCCAAGGCCACCGAGGACCTCGGCTTCGACGCCTTCTACCGTTCCGACCACTACCTCGTCATGGGCGACTCCGACGGTCTCCCGGGCCCGACCGACGCCTGGATCACCCTCGCCGGGCTCGCCCGTGAGACCAGCCGTATCCGCCTGGGCACGCTGATGACCGCGGCGACCTTCCGTCTCCCCGGTCCGCTCGCCATCCAGGTCGCGCAGGTGGACGCCATGTCGGGCGGCCGGGTCGAGCTGGGCCTCGGCTCGGGGTGGTACGGCGAGGAGCACTCGGCCTACGGCATCCCGTTCCCCAAGGAGAAGTTCGGGCGGCTGGAGGAACAACTGGAGATCATCACCGGGCTGTGGGGCACCCCGGTCGGTGAGAAGTTCCAGTTCGAGGGGACGCACTATCAGCTCAAGGACTCACCCGCGCTGCCCAAGCCCGCGCAGCCGAAGGTCCCCGTGCTGATCGGCGGCCTCGGCAAGGTACGCACACCACGGCTGGCCGCCCGCTTCGCCGACGAGTTCAACATCCCGTTCGCCTCCCTCGATGACACACGTGCACAGTTCGCCCGCGTGCGTGCCGCCGCCGAGGAGCACGGACGGTCGGCGGACGAGCTGGTGTATTCGAACGCGCTGGTCGCCTGCGTCGGCAAGGACGACGCCGAGGTCGCCCGCCGCGCCGCAGCCATCGGAAGGGAGGTGGAGGAACTGAAGGAGAACGGTCTCGCGGGCTCGCCCGCCGAGGTCGTCGACAAGATCGGCCGGTTCGCCGAGGCCGGGACCTCCCGGATCTACTTCCAGATCCTGGACCTGGGCGATCTCGACCACCTTGAGCTGATCGCCCGCGAGGTGGGGACGCAACTGTCGTGACACGTCCCGCGCTCCCGCTCCGTACGGCGCTCGCCCAGGGACCGGTGGCCCTGGACGGCGGGCTCTCCAACCAGTTGGAGGCACAGGGCTGCGATCTCTCGGACGAGCTGTGGTCGGCCCGGCTGCTGGCCGACGACCCGGGACAGATCGAGGAGGCCCACGCGGCGTACGTACGGGCGGGGGCGCGTGCGCTCATCACCAGCAGCTATCAGGCGTCGTTCGAGGGCTTCGCGCGGCGCGGCGTCGGCCGCCGGGAGGCGGAAGGGCTGTTCCGGCGCAGCGTGGAGCTGGCGCGTTCCGCCTCGGGGGACGAGCCGGTGTGGGTGGCGGCCTCGGTCGGCCCGTACGGCGCGGTACTCGCCGACGGCAGCGAGTACCGAGGGCGTTACGGGCTGAGCGTGCAGGAGCTGGAGCGGTTCCACCGGCCGAGGGTGGCGGCACTGGTGGAGGCGGAGCCCGATGTGCTGGCGCTGGAGACGGTGCCGGACGTGACCGAGGCGGAGGCGCTGCTGCGGGCGGTGGAGGGCTGCGGCGTCCCGGTGTGGCTGAGCTACACCGTCGAGGGGGGACGTACGCGGGCGGGGCAGCCGCTGGAGGAGGCGTTCGCGCTGGCGGCGGGCAACGACCAGGTGGTCGCCGTCGGGGTGAACTGCTGCGACGCCGCCGAGGTGGACGCCGCCGTGCGGGCCGCGGTGGACGGCACGGGCAAGCCCGCCGTCGTCTACCCCAACAGCGGCGAGGGCTGGGACGCGCGGGCCCGCGCCTGGCGGGGCGCCGGGACGTTCGACCCGGCGCGGGTCGCGGGCTGGACCGCGCGCGGCGCCCGGCTCGTCGGCGGCTGCTGCCGGGTCGGCCCGGCCCGGATCGCGGCACTGGCGAAGGGGCTGGCGGTGGGGTGAGGGGCGGGGTGGGGGGAGGGGGGAGGGGCCCCTCCCCCCAGTGCGCGCCCCGACCGACGCGTTCATCGTTCCGCCCGCGTGTCGCGCGGTGCTCGGAGAGGATGGGGGGATGGGTTTCCATGTGAACTCCGAGACCGGGCGGCTGCGCCGCGTCATCCTGCACCGGCCCGATCTGGAGCTGAAGCGGCTCACCCCCACCAACAAGGACGACCTCCTCTTCGACGACGTCCTGTGGGTACGTCGCGCACGTCAGGAGCATGACGCGCTCGCGGACGCGCTGCGCGACCGCGGCATCGCCGTCCACCTCTTCGGCGAGCTGCTCGGCGAGACCCTGGCGATTCCCGCGGCCCGTGCGCTGGTGCTGGACCGGGTCTTCGACGAGAAGGAGTACGGGCCCCTCGCCACGGACCTGCTGCGCGCGGCCTTCGAGGAGCTGCCGTCGTTCGAGCTGGCGGACGTGCTGGTGGGCGGTATGACCAAGCGCGAGTACCTGGAGCGGCACCCCGAGCCCGTCTCGGTCCGCTTCCATGTGATGGAGCTGGACGATTTCCTCCTCGCGCCGCTCCCCAACCACCTCTTCACCCGCGACACGTCGGCCTGGGTCTACGACGGTGTGTCCATCAACGCCATGCGCTGGCCCGCGCGCCGCCGCGAGACGGTGCACTTCGAGGCGATCTACCGGCACCATCCCCTCTTCACGGGCGCGGAGGCGGGCGGCTTCCATGTCTGGTCGGAGGGGCAGTCGGCCTACCCGTCCACCATCGAGGGCGGGGACGTGCTGGTCATCGGTGACGGCGCCGTGCTGATCGGGATGAGCGAGCGGACGACGCCGCAGGCCGTCGAGATGCTGGCCCGTGGCCTCTTCGCGGCGGGCTCGGCCCGCAGCATCGTGGCCCTGGACATGCCGAAGCGCCGTGCCTTCATGCATCTGGACACGGTGATGACGATGGTCGACGGGGACACCTTCACGCAGTACGAGGGGCTGGGCATGCTCCGCTCGTACACCATCGAGCCGGGCGTGGGCGACAGCGAGCTGAAGGTCACCGACCATCCGCCCGAGCACATGCACCGCGCCATCGCCGCGGCCCTCGGGCTCGACGGCGTCCGGGTGCTGACGCCCAGTCAGGACGTGCACTCGGCGGAGCGCGAGCAGTGGGACGACGGCTGCAACGTGCTGGCCGTCGAGCCCGGCGTGGTGCTGGCCTACGAGCGGAACGTCACCACCAACACCCATCTGCGCAAGCAGGGCATCGAGGTCCTGGAGATCCCGGGCAGCGAACTGGGCCGGGGCAGGGGCGGGCCGCGCTGCATGAGCTGTCCGGTGGAGCGGGACGCGGTCTAGGCTCCGCTTCCCCCCGGCCCCCTCACCCCCTCACCCCCTCACCCCCTCACCCCCTCGCGCCGCAGCCCCTCGTCCCCTCACCCCGGTTTCCGGTGCCCGGCTCCCGGCTGGTGGTGCGTGAAGTAGTGGGCGAGGGCGGGGTCCGGGGCCGGTACGTCGGTGGGGACGCCGCCCGCGCGCAGTGACGCCGTCGCGGCGGCTCCGGCGGCGACGGCCTCACGGGCCGCGAGCGGCGAGGTGTCGGTGGGGCCGCCCTCGGCGACGAAGCGCAGGAACTCCTCGACGAGCGCCCTGTCCGCGCCGCCGTGCCCGTGCAGCGCGTCCGGTGCGGCGATCTCCTCGGTGTGGTCGGCCTCGGGGCGGTAGCCGGAGCGGCGGCGGTTCCACACCTTGAGCGTGGCCGGGGCGCCCTCGAGTCCGTCGCCGAAGTTCTCCAGCCGTCCCTCGTCACCGATGACGGTGTAGTTGCGCCAGTAGTCGGGGGTGAAGTGGCACTGCTGGTAGCTGGCCAGTACGCCGTTGTCGAGGCGGGCGAGGAGCAGGCTGATGTCCTCGACGTCGACGACCGGGTTCAGCCCGGTGAGCGCGGCGGGCGGCCACACGTCCGGGTCGAACCAGTCCGGCATCCGCGCCGAGCCCGGCCCGCTCCCGTCGTCCCCGTCACCCGGTCCGCCCCCGTCATCGCCACCGTTCCCGTCACCACCGTCCGGCACGCGGCGCGGGTTGGCCCCGTACACCGCGAGGTCGCCCATGGCGGTGACCCCGCGCGTGTGGCCCCCGGCCAGCCAGTGGATGACGTCGAGATCGTGTGCGCCCTTCTGGAGCAGCAGCCCCGTGGTCCTGGCGCGTTCGGCGTGCCAGTCCTTGAAGTAGTAGTCCCCGCCGTGGCCCACGAAGTGGCGGCACCACACCGAGCGGACCCGCCCGATCAGCCCGTCGTCGATCAGCCGCCGCATCCGGCGCAGTACGGGCAGGTGCCGCAGGTTGTGGCCGACGTACAGCCGTGTGCCGGAGTCCCGCGCGGCCCGCAGCAGGTGGTCGCAGTCGGCCATGGTGATGGCGAGCGGCTTCTCGACGAACACCGCGACCCGCGCGGCGAGGAAGAACAGCGCGGTCCGCAGATGCCGGTCGTCCGGGGTGAGGACGAAGACGGCGTCGAGGCCGTCGGCGAGCATGTCCTCGTAGTTCTCGTGCACGGCGGTGCCGGGTCCGAACAGGCCGAGCGCGTCGGCGCGGCCCCGTGGGGAGGGATCCGCGCAGGAGACGACCCGCGCGACGCCCGGACGGTGGGCGTGGGCCGCCAGCGGCGCGCGCTGGCCGACCCCGACGACCCCGATCCGCAGTTCATCCTGCGGCGAACTCCGCGGTTCACTCATGAGCGCGCGCCCTTCCGGTCAGTGGCCGAGCGTCGCACGCAGCGCGGGCTGGAGGGCGTCCCCGTGTGCGCGCACCATGTCGTCGCACAGGTCCCAGATGCGTTCGACGGGCAGCGTCGCCGCGGTGGCCGGGTCGGCCATGGCGGCGTGCCGGATGTGGCGCGGCTCGTCCTCCAGCGCGGCCCGTACGACCAGCTCGTTCATGTGCAGGTAGGTGCTGTTGAGCGCCGCGCACTGCGGCGGCAGGGGGCCGACGCGGGTGGGCTGTACGCCGAGGTCGTCGACGAGGCAGGGGACCTCGACGACCCCGTGCGCGGGCAGGTTGTCGATCAGGCCGTGCCCGTGGTTGGGCACGTTGCCGTAGACGGTGCGGGGTGTGCCTGTGGTGATGCTGTGGATGATCTGGGGCGCGTACTCCATGGTGCCCTCGACCGGGAGGGGGTCCCCGGCTTCGAGCGCCTCGCGGGTCTTCTCGTACGCGGCGACGTTCTCGTCCACGATGTCCAGGTAGGCGCCGACGGGCAGCCGCAGCCGTTCGATCTCGCTGTCGTGGTGCAGGTACCAGGGGACGTACTCGGAGGAGTGCTCGCTGGTCTCGGTCGGGTAGTAGCCGAGGCGCCGGTACATGTCGACGCGTACCCGGCGCCGCAGTTGCGGGTCCTCGGCGACGAGCGCGTCGAGCCGCGGGTACAGGTCGGTGCCGTTCTGTTCAAAGCGCAGCACCCACGCCTGGTGGTTGACCCCGGCGGCGCGGTAGCTGACCTCCTCGTACGGGACCTTCAGCAGCTCGCACAGGTCCCGCATGGTCCAGTACACCGAGTGGCACAGGCCGACGACGCGGGTGAGGCCCGTGGCGCGGGTGAGGTACTGGACGTTCATCGCCATGGGGTTGGTGTAGTTGAGCAGCCAGGCGTCGGGGCACAGCTCGGCGATGTCCTCGCCAAGGGCCTTCAGCACGGGGAAGGTGCGCAGGGCCCGGAAGATGCCGCCGATGCCGAGGGTGTCGCCGATGGTCTGGCGCAGGCCGTAGCGGGCGGGCACGTCGAAGTCGGTACGGGTGGCCTCGCGCATGCCGACCTGGATGATGTTGATGACGAAGTCGGCGCCGTCGAGCGCCTCGCGACGGTCGGGGTGCGCGGTGATGCGGGGTGCGGCGGCGCGGGTCTCGGCGATGAGGTCGGCCGCGGCGTGTGCGGTGGCCAGGCGGTCGGCGTCGATGTCGTGCAGGGCGATGTGGACGTCCTTGAGTTCGGGGAACTCGAAGAGGTCGGCGAGCAGGCCCTGGGTGAACACGACGCTTCCCGCGCCGATGAACGCGATCTTCTTGGCGGCGGTTCCGCTCTTCGGGGCAGCGGCTGTGGCCGGGGTGGTGGCCGTGGCTGTGGTCGGGGTGGTGGTGGTCGTCACCGTGGTCGTCCTCACTGGCTTCGTCACTGGTTCTACTGGTTCTCTCGGTTGCGGGTCGCGGCGGCGAGGGCCTCGTCCCAGGTCGGCTGTGCCGTGGTGCCGCCGTGGGCCCGGGTGGACAGGGCGCCGCAGGCGGCGGCGAGTTCGAGCGCCTGCTCGGGCGGCAGCCCGGCGAGGACGGCGGCGAGGTAGCCCGCGTTGAAGCTGTCGCCCGCGCCGACGGTGTCCAACGGCCGCACGGGCGTGCCCCGGGTGCGCAGCGGGGTGCGCCCGTCGTAGGCGAGGGCGCCCTTGCCGCCGTTCTTGACGATCACGCGGGGGCCGTAAGCGGCGAGCCGTGCCGCGGCCGACTCCAGGGACACGGCGGAAGGTCCTGCCAGGGGCCCCGCCAGGGCCAGCGCCTCCTGCGCGTTGGGCAGCAGGAAGTCGACGAGCGGGAGCACCGTCGCCAGCCCTGCCGGGTCCCACTGGCCGTCGGGGTCGTCGTTGGTGTCCAGGGAGGTGGTGGCTCCGTGTGCGCGCGCCGTCTCCAGCAGCCCCGGCAGTCCGGCGGCCAGCTCCGGCATCAGGAAGTAGGAGGCGGCGTGCACGTGCCTGCTGCGCGCCAGCAGGTCTGCCGGTATGTCGTCGGGACGGGTGGCGCCGAGGGTTCCGGAGGCGGTGAGGATGGCGCGGTCGTCGTCCCGGGTGATCACGGCGGTGAGCGGGGTGGGCAGCGCGGGGTCGACGCGCAGCGCCTCGGTGTCGACGCCCCGCGCGTCGAGCCTGGCGCGGACGAAGCGCCCGGCGTCGTCGTCGCCGATCCGCCCCGCGAAGGCGACGCTGAGGCCGAGTCTGGCCGCGCCGCACGCGGTGATCGCGGCGGAGCCGCCGAGCGTGAGCATGCCGGTGGAGACGAGCTGTTCGCGCTGTCCGAAGGCGAGGGGCTCGTGCAGCGGGCCGAGGACGACGTCCGGGTTGGCGTCGCCGATGACGAGCAGGTCGAAGGTGTGCGGCATGAGCTGTCCTTGCCGTGCGGTGGTGTGGCCGGGGGTCGGGAACGGGGCGGGGCGTGCGGTCTACGGGAAGGGGCGGGGGTGCGCGCGGCGCTAGCCCTTGAGCCCGCTGGAGGTGATGGACCGGATGAACGACTTCTGCGCGGCCAGGAAGGCGAGCAGCACCGGCAGCACGGTGATCACGTTGCCCGCCATGACGGCCGCCCACTGGGTGTGGTGCACGCCCTGGAACGTCGTCAGCCCGAGCTGGAGCGTGTAGTGGCTGTCGTGGTGGATGGCGATGAGCGGCCAGGTCAGGTCGTTCCAGGTGGTGAGGAACGTCAGGACGGCGACGGTGCTCAGCGCGGGCCTGGACAGCGGCAGCACGATGAGGAACAGCACCCGCAGCCGTGAGCAGCCGTCGAGCCAGGCGGCCTCCTCCAGCTCCCTGGGCAGGGAGAGGAAGAACTGCCGCAGCAGGAACACGGCGAACGGTGTCACCAGCGACGGGACGATCAGCGCCCCCAGCGAGTCGATGAGCCCGAGCCGCTTCATGACGAGGAACGTCGGGATCATCGTGAGCTGGAAGGGGATCGCCATCGTGCCCAGCATCAGCACCAGCAGGAGCCGGGAGCCCGCGAACCGCATCCTGGCGAACGCGTAGCCGCCGAGCGCCCCGAACAGCAGGTTGGAGGTGACGGTGACGGCGGAGACGATCAGCGAGTTGGCGAACCACTGGGGGAAGAGGGCGTTGCCCAGTACGTACCGGTAGCCGTCGAGGTGGATGCCCGAGGGCCACAGGGCCGGCGGGAACCTGTTGATCTCGGCGTTGCTCATCACGGAGCTGAGCAGCAGCCACAGCAGGGGGAGGGCGAAGAGCAGGGCCAGCGGGGCCAGCACCAGGTGCCAGGGGCTGAACGGCAGGCGTACGCGGAGACGGCCGTTGCCGCCGCGCGGTGTGGAGGTCGCGGTCATCGTGCTGCCCCCTGAATGGTGCTGGTGCCGGTGCCGGTGCCGGTGCCGGTGCCGGTGCTGGTACGGGTACTGGTTCCGGCGTCGCTGCCACTGACGGCGCCGCTCTCGGCGCCGTCACCGTTGCCGTTGCGTCGGCGCCGTACCAGCCGCAGGCACCCGGCGATCGCGAACAGCGCCAGGGCCAGTACATAGGCGGCTGCCGCGCCGTAGCCCGCGGTGAAGTTCTTGAACGCCTGCTCCCAGATGAAGTAGACGATCACGGTGGTGGAGCCGAGCGGCCCGCCCTTGGTCGTCACGTACACCAGGTCGAAGACCTGGAGCGCGTTGATCGTCTGCCACAGCAGCAGGAACACGCTGACCGGCAGCAGCGTGGGCAGGACGACGTGGCGCAGCAACTGCCGTCTGTTCGCGCCGTCCAGCCGGGCCGCTTCGGTGAGGGACTGCGGTACGTCCTGGAGCGCGGCGAGGTAGATCACGACGCAGAACCCGGTGCCGCTCCACAGGGAGATGGCGACGAGGACGAGCAGCGCCTGTCCGGGGTCGGTGAGGAAGCCCTGTGGTGAGACGCCCAGGGAGTGCAGCACCGCGTTGGCGGCGCCGAACTCCGGGTCGAGGATGAAGGAGAAGAGCACGCCCTGGGCCGTGGCCGAGACGATGAACGGCACGAAGATCAGGACGCGGTACAGGCCGACCAGCCGGATGCGCCGGTTCAGCAGGAGTGCGAGTGCGAGGCCGAGTCCCATGCTGAGGGGCACGTAGAGGACGGTGTAGAGCACCGTGTTGCGTATCGCCTGGCTGAAGTGCGGGTCCTGGCTCAGCGCGCGGTAGTTGTCGAGCCCGACCCAGCGGCTCGGGGTGATCAGGTCGTCCGCCTGGAAGGAGAGCAGCAGGGACCAGAGGACGGGGACGACGCTCAGCCCGAGGATGATCAGGACGGCGGGGGAGACGAACAGGTACGCCGTCCAGGAGCTGTCGGGCCCGCGGCGGCGCTTGCGGCCCGGTGCTTTCCGTCCGTCGTCCGGCCGGTCGTCCGCGCGGTCATGTCGCCGGCCGCGCCGCTGACGGCCGCGTTCGCGTGCGTCGTCGGAGAGCGTGAGGGGTGCGGGAAGAGAGGGCATGGGCTGATGACTCCTCAACGCGGGATGATCAACGCGGCGTTGGCCTGGTCGGCGCAGCGGCGCAGTGCCGCGGCCGGTGTGCTCTTGCCGAGAAGTACGGAGACGATGGCTTCGCCCAGCGCCGCTGAGATCTGCGCGTAGGCGGGGTGGACGGGCCGTACGCGCGCCGTCTCCAGCGTGTCGGTGAACGTCCGCAGGCCCGGTGTCCCGGCGCTCTTCTTCCGCCAGGCGGGCAGTGCCTCGGTGCGGCGGCTCAGGGGGAGGCTGCCCGCGTCGATGTCCCAGCGGACGTCCTGTTCGGGCTGCGTCAGCCATCTGACGAAGGTCTGCGCGGCCTTCAGCCGTGCGCCGCCGTTGTCGAAGACGGCCCAGGTGTCGGGCCCGGAGATGGTGAGGGGGCGACCGCTGTAGCTCGGCAGCGGCACCACGTGGTAGTCGACCTTCGCCTGCTGGATGTCAGGGAGCTGCCAGGGCCCCGTGACGGCCATGCCCATGCGCCCGGAGAGGAAGACCTGGTACATCTGGTCGCTGCCGGGCTTGGGGTCGATGTAGACGCTCTTGTCGCGGGCCAGCGCCGCCACCGTCTCCAGGGCGCGGACCCCGGTGTCGGCGAAGCCGATGCTGCGGCCGTCCTCGTGGATGACGTCGCCGCCCAGGTCCCACACCATCGGCCACAGCCGCCACACCGTGTCCTCGTCGCCGACCCCGGGCCAGCCGGTGCCGAAGACGCCCCGCTCCCGGTCGGTCAGCCGCTTGGCGACGTCCTGGAAGTCCCGCCAGCGCCAGCCGGGTTCGGGCAGCGGCACCCCGGCCTCGCGGAAGAGCTTCTTGTTGCACACGACGGCGAGGGAGTCGAGCAGCGCGGGCGCGGCGCGCACCTGCCCTTTGACGGTGACGGCCGCGCGCGCCGCGGGCCAGTAGTTCTTCCAGGGGGTGGGGCCCTCGGCCATGGTGTCGGTCAGGTTCGCGACCTGGGGGCTGAGGGCGACGCCCGCGAGGTCCGAGCCGAAGATGTAGGCGATGTCCGGGTAGGCGCCGGAGGCGAGTGCCGCGGTCACCTTCTGGAGCATCGCGTCCGCGACCACACCGGCGCCGGGGACGACCCGGATGTCCGGGTGCTCCCTGTTGAACCGGTCGACGAGCGCCTCGATCGCCGTGCGGGCCGTGTCCGTCTGACCGTGCCACAGCTCGACGGTGACGCGCCCGCCGCTCTCCCCGCCGCCCGCCGCACCGCCGTCGCTGCCGCAGCCCGCGAGCGCGGCGGAGGCGAGGGCCGCGCCGGCCGCCGTCGCGCCCTGCCGCAGGACACGGCGTCGCGAGGGGCGCCCGCGCGTGTGCTGACCGTGCCCGCCGCGCTGACCGGGCTGACGGAGCTGACGGAGCTGACCGAGCTGACGGTATGCCATCTGGAACCTCCACGGGAGGAACGGGGGAGTGGGTGGCGTGGGGGCGATGTGGGGTGGCGCGGGGGAGGCCGCGAGAACCGGGAGGACCGCGAGACCGGCAGGACCGCGAGGGGGTCCCGGACGCATCGTGGGGCCGTCCCGCTAGGGGATACGGGACGGCCCCACGGGCCACCGGCAGGGGGAGCCTGCCGGTGGCGGAAGGAGGGGAGCGGCGGGCCGCCGCGGGGGAGGCGGCCGGAGCCCCGGTGCACGGTTCACGGTCCTGGACCGCTTCCGTGCCCGGCTCCTGGCCTGCACCGGCGTACCAGCCGCGGGCAACCCTCGTGGTCGAACGATCGGACGGCCGGACCGTGCCGTCGGCACCCTTCGAAGGCGCGTCGGCGCCCTTCGGGGCCCGTGTCGCTCCGTGCTCCGTCAGCAGGTCTCGCGCAGGTAATCCGCGTGCCCGGCGGGCCTGACGTCCTTGTCCCGGCGCACGATGCTCAGCTGGTCGCCCCATCCCTCGCAGGCGGTGGCCAGGCCCTCTGCCGAATACTCGATGACGATGACGTGGTCACCGAACTCCTTGACGTAGCCGTCGCATTCGGTCCACTTGCCGCACTCCTCGGCGATGGCGAAGTCCAGGCCCACCGACTCGCGGTCGGCGGAGAGTTCGACGGTGTTCTTCTGCGCGACCGCCAGGTTCCGCTCGTGGGCGTGGTCGGCGATGAGGCCCAGGAGGGACTTGGCCTGGTCCGGGGTGAGGTAGTCCTCGTAGCGGTCGAAGGTGTCGTAGTTGTCGGGCTCGACGGCCTGGAAGCCCTTCTCGGCGCACTCGTCGACCCAGCCGTTGACCTTCTTCGCGATGCGCTCGCGCTTGTCCTTGGTCGTCAGGTCGAGGACGGCCTCGCCCCACTCGCTGTCGTACACGACCTCGCCGTTGTCGTCGTGCAGCAGCAGGTCGGAGTCCCACTCCTTCTCCGCGCCGGGCTGCGTCTGGAAGGCGTTGACGTAGCAGATGTTGTAGAGGCCGTCGGCCGGGGTGCTCTTGTGGTCACGGCTGACCACCTCGACGCCGTCGGGCGGGGTGTAGGCGCCGCCGATCTGGTAGTCGAAGTCCGCGTGCGTGGGGGGCAGGGTCACCGAGGCGGGCGCAGCGGACCGGGCGGTGTCCGCCGCGGGTCTGACGGCGTCCGCCGCGGTGGGTATCAGCACCCCGCCCGCCACGGCTGCGACGACCGCGGCAAGGGTGGCGAGACCTCGACGAGAACGAAGAACACGGGGGGTGTTCATCATCGAACTCCTGATGATCTGGGGGTACGTCCCCGCCTCGGACGCTGACAGCGATCCTGGCGACTTTGTCCGGACTGGTGGTGTGCACCACCGTGTACCGGCTAGGCGTACCTCTGACGCAGGGAGCGCGTCCCGTGCGTCGACCGTAGTAAAACGAGCACGATCGGGCGTGTCAAGAGTAGGAAAGTGCGCGCGATGCACCCGTTCCGCACAGTTTCGCGCAGTGTGTCGGAGGGGGCGGGCCTTCGCGGGGAAGGGGTCTCCGGGGTCGGTGGGCGGGAGCCCGGAGGACTGCCCTACCGTATACAGATACGGTCAATCGTATAGACTTCCGTCCTTCGTACCTGTCGAACGCGGCGTTCCCGGCCGAGCGCGGCGATAGCCACCTAGGAGCCCCTCATGGCGACAAACCTCAAGGGCCGCCACTTCCTCAAGGAACTGGACTTCTCGCCGGAGGAGTTCCGTCATCTGCTCACGCTCGCGGCGGAGCTGAAGGCCGCCAAGAAGGCGGGCACCGAGCGGCAGCGACTGCGCGGGCGCAACATCGCCCTCGTCTTCGAGAAGACCTCGACCCGCACCCGCTGCGCCTTCGAGGTCGCCGCCGCCGACCAGGGCGCCGCCACCACCTACCTCGACCCCTCCGGTTCGCAGATCGGGCACAAGGAGTCCGTCAAGGACACCGCCCGGGTGCTGGGCCGGATGTTCGACGGGATCGAGTACCGGGGCAGCGGCCAGTCCATCGTCGAGGAGCTGGCCGAGTACGCCGGGGTCCCCGTCTTCAACGGCCTCACCGACGAGTGGCACCCCACCCAGATGCTGGCCGACGCGCTCACCATGACCGAGCACGCGCCCGGCAAACCACTGGAAGAGCTGGTCTTCGCCTACCTCGGCGACGCCCGCTCCAACATGGGCAACTCCTACCTCGTCACCGGCGCACTCCTCGGCATGGACGTGCGCGTCGTCGCGCCGCGCGGTCTGTGGCCCGAGGACGCGGTCGTCGCCGAGGCCCGCGCGCTCGCCGAGCGCACCGGCGCGCGCGTCACGCTCACCGAGGACGTGGCCGAGGGGGTGCGCGGCGCGGACTTCGTCGCCACCGACGTGTGGGTCTCCATGGGGGAGCCCAAGGAGGTCTGGGACGAGCGCATCGCGCTGCTGCGCCCGTACGCCGTGACCATGGACGTACTGCGCGCCACCGGCAACGACCACGTCAAGTTCCTGCACTGCCTGCCCGCCTACCACGACCTTGGTACCGCGGTCGGCAGGGAGATACACGAGCGCCACGGGCTCGACTCCCTGGAGGTCACCGACGAGGTCTTCGAGTCCGCCGAGCACTCCGTCGTCTTCGACGAGGCGGAGAACCGGATGCACACGATCAAGGCCGTTCTCGTCGCGACGCTCGCGGGCGACTGACCGGCGCCCGGGATGGGGTGTGCGCATAGTCATACACGATTATGCGGAACCATTCATTCCGCATGGTTACGATGGAAGCGTTCCGAGGGGTCAGGGCACCGCGTCCGGGCCCCTCTCCTTTTGCTCCACCGGAAAGACCCGCCATGCCCCGTCCCGGACTCCGCGTCAAGTCCCCCGATCTGCTCGTCGCCGAGTCCGGCGCCGACCGCGAGGGCCACGGCCTCAAGCGCACCATCGGCCCCTTCCAGCTCGTCTGCTTCGGCGTCGGCGCGATCGTGGGCACCGGCATCTTCGTCGGCCTGTCCGACACGGTCGCCGAGGCGGGGCCCGCCGTCATCATCTCCTTCGTGCTCGCGGCCATCACCTGCATCTTCACCGCCTTCTCCTTCGCCGAGCTGGGCGGTGCGATCCCGGTCTCCGGCAGCTCGTACTCCTACACCTACGCCACCCTCGGCGAACGCGCCGCCTTCCTCGTCGGCTGGTGCCTGCTGCTGGAGTACGGCGTCTCCGTCTCCGCCGTCGCCATCGGCTGGGGCCAGTACCTCAACGAACTGCTCCACAACACCATCGGCTGGCAGATCCCCGCCGCGCTCGCCGACGCACCCGGGCACGGCGGCGTCGTCAACGTCCCCGCCGTCATCGTGCTGCTGCTCGCCGCGACGCTGCTGGTGCGCGGCGTACGGGAGAGCGCCCGCGCGACCGCCGCGATGGCCGTGATCAAGATCGGCATCCTGCTGCTGTTCTGCGCCATCGCCTTCACCGCCTTCGAGGCGGGCAACCTCAGCCCCTTCGCGCCCGAGGGCATCGGCGGGATCGGCGCGGGCGCCTCGCTCGCCTTCTTCTCCTTCATCGGCTTCGACGCGATCTCCACGGCGGGCGAGGAGGTCAAGAACCCGCGGCGCAACATCCCGCTGGCCATCCTCGTCACCATCGGCGTCGTCACCCTCCTCTACTGCCTGGTCTCCGTCGCCGCGCTCGGCGCGATGCCCTGGCAGGACGTCGGCGGCAAGCCCGCGGCGCTCTCGCTGATCGTCAACCACGCGACGGGCTCCACGTTCGGCAGCACCGTCATCGCCGTCGGCGCGGTCGTGGCCATCGCGTCCGTCGTGCTCGCGGTGATGTACGGGCAGACCCGCATCCTGATGTCCATGTCCCGCGACGGGCTGATGCCGAAGGTCTTCGAGCGGGTCTCGCCAAAGACGGCGACGCCTGTGGCGAACACCTGGATCGTCGCCGTCGTCTTCGCCGTGCCGGCGGCCGTGGTGCCGCTCGACGTCGTCCTCGACATGACGGTGATCGGCACGCTCGCGATCATGGCCGTGGTCAACATCTGTGTGATCGCGCTGCGGCGCAGCAGGCCGGGGCTGGAGCGGCGGTTCCGCGTGCCCATGTATCCGGTGGCGCCTGTGCTCGGGGTCGCCTTCAGCGTCTACCTCATGTGGGGGTTGCCCTGGGTGACGTGGGTCCAGTTCGCGGGGTTCCTCGTCCTGGGCCTGCTCCTCTACACCTTCTACGCCCGCCACCACTCCCGCCTCCCCCTTCGCGGGGCGCGCTAGGAAACGCAGGGTGGCCCCTTCACCGGGTAGCACCCCTCCACGGGGTTCGAGGCTGACCGCCTCACGGGGTGCCCGGTTTATCGGGGGTGCCTCTTGGGGGTTCGTTCGCGTGCGTCGGTCCGGTGGCACGGGTTGTGCCCACCCTCCCCCAGCTACCGCTGGGAGGTGCCCCCTCGCCGAGCGGGACGCTTGCCCACAACAAGGGTGGGCCCCTCCGCCGCGGCACCGGTCCGCAACAGTGGCGCACCGGCGCCACGGCGGAGGTGCCCCACAACATGGGGGCACCCGGACCGGCCACCGGCGGATAGTTGGCCACCGAGTGGGAGGGGACGTGGTGGGGTGTCCCCGCAGGTCGAGAAAGTCACCGGCCGAAAGACGAACACGAGACCTTCACGCCGAGGAGACACCCCGGCGCGGCGCCGACCCCCACCACACAGCAACCCACATGGCCACCGGCGCAAGCCAAGAATCACGCGGCGCCAGCCGCACCGCACCGCAACCACACGCCGCGCCGTAGCCACCGGCCCGCACCCGAAGAACGCCGCACCCCGTGACGCGGCACAAAAATCAGCGCGGGACCCTACGGCACCCACCTCACAGGCCAACCGTCCCGCGCAACACCCCCGGCGAAGGGGGCACCCCGAAACGCCGAACCACACAGCGCAGCGCCGGCCATCTATCGCGCACCCGTGACGGCAGTCACGAACCGGTGATACGTTCGCGACGTCGGAACCGAACCGCACCGCCCCACGCCAGTGCCCGCGAGGAGGCAGAGGTCATGAGCCCGTTCACGGGGTCAGCCGGACACACCGGCACGTGGCACCACCTGCGCGTCACCCGTGACGACACCGCGGAAGGCGTCGTCACCGTCACACTCGCCAGACCGGACAAGCTGAACGCGCTCACGTTCGGCGCCTACGCCGACCTCCGCGACCTCCTCGCCGAGCTGGCCCGCGAGAAGAAGACCCGCGCCCTCGTACTCGCGGGCGAAGGCCGCGGCTTCTGTTCCGGCGGCGACGTGGACGAGATCATCGGCGCCACCCTCGGCATGGACACCGCCCGCATCCTGGACTTCAACCGCATGACGGGCCAGGTCGTGCGGGCCATCCGCGAGGCCCCGTTCCCCGTGGTCGCGGCCGTCCACGGCGCCGCCGCGGGGGCGGGCGCCGTGCTCGCGCTCGCGGCCGACTTCCGGGTCGCCGACCCGACCGCACGCTTCGCGTTCCTCTTCACCCGTGTCGGACTGTCCGGCGGCGACATGGGCGCCGCCTATCTGCTGCCCCGCGTGGTCGGCCTCGGCCACGCGACCCGCATCCTCATGCTCGGTGACCCTGTCCGCGCACCCGAAGCGGAACGTATCGGCCTGATCAGCCAGCTCACCGAGGAGGGCCAGGCGCACGAGGCGGCCCAGCGGCTGGCCCGGCGCCTGGCCGAGGGCCCCGCACTCGCGTACGCGCAGACGAAGGCGCTGCTCACGGCCGAGCTGGACCTCCCGCTCGCGGCGGCGGTCGAGATGGACGCGGCCACCCAGGCCCTGCTGATGCACAGCGCGGACTACGCCGAGTTCCACGCTGCCTTCACCGAGAAGCGGAACCCCAAGTGGCAGGGCAGGTAGCCCCCAGCGCCGCCGCGCCGATGACCCGCTCCGCCGCCACGCCGACGACGCCTCGTGCTGCCGCCGCGCCGACGACCCGCGCCGCCGCCACGCCGACAACTCGTATCGCCGTCATCGGCGGCGGCCCCGGCGGCCTCTACGCCGCGGCCCTCCTCAAGCGCCTCGACCCCTCCCGCGACGTCACCGTCTTCGAACGCAACGCGCCCGACGACACCTTCGGCTTCGGCGTCGTCCTCTCCGACGAGACCCTCGGCGGCATCGAGCACGCCGACCCCGCCGTCTTCGCCGCGCTCCAGAACGAGTTCGTGCGCTGGGACGACATCGACGTGCTGTACCGGGGCCGCGTCCTGACGTCGGGCGGCCACGGCTTCGCCGCGCTGGGGCGGCGGCGACTGCTCGCGGTGCTCCACGCGCGCTGCCGGGATCTCGGGGTGCGCCTCCGCTTCCGTACGCAGGCGCCGTCGGCGGCGACGCTGGCCGAGACGTGCGACCTGGTCGTCGCCGCCGACGGCGTGCACAGCGCCACCCGCGAGGCCCACGCCGACGCGTTCCGTCCGACGGTGACCACACACCGTTGCCGCTACATCTGGCTCGCCGCCGACTTCGCGCTGGACGCGTTCCGTTTCGAGATCGCGGAGACCCCGCACGGCGTGTTCCAACTGCACGCGTACCCCTACGCGGCCCCGTCCCCCGAGCACCCCGACGGCGCCTCCACCGTCATCGTCGAGACCCGCGAGGAGGTCTGGCGCGCGGCCGGGCTCGACGCGATGGACGAGCGGGCCTCCGCCGAGGCGTGCGCCAAGCTGTTCGCCGCGACGCTGGAGGGGCGCGCGCTGCGCGGCAACAACTCGCAGTGGATCGCGTTCCGTACGGTCGTCAACGAGCACTGGTCGCACGGCCGCACCGTCCTCCTCGGCGATGCCGCGCACACCGCGCACTTCTCGATCGGCTCGGGCACCAAGCTGGCCGTCGAGGATGCCCTCGCGCTGGCGGCCTGTGTGGAGGAGCAGCCCGACCTGCCGTCGGCGCTGGCCGCGTACGAGGCCGAGCGGCGCCCCGTCGTCGCGTCCACGCAGCGGGCCGCGCGCGCGAGTTTGGAGTGGTTCGAGGACCTGGCCACCTACACGGGCCAGCCGCCACGCCAGTTCGCCTTCAATCTGCTGACCCGCAGCCGCCGCGTCACCCACGACAACCTGCGGCTGCGCGACGCGGACTTCGTCGCCTCAGTGGAACGCGAGGTGTGCGGAACCGGGGACGACACAGGGGAAGCCACCGGGGACGACACAAAGGACACCGGCGGCACACCCCCGATGTTCACCCCCTTCCCGCTGCGCGGACTGACCCTGCGCAACCGGATCGTCGTCTCGGCCATGGACATGTACTCGGCCGACGGCGAGGGCACACCCGGCGACTTCCACCTCGTCCACCTGGGCGCCCGCGCCCTCGGCGGCGCGGGCCTCACCATGACGGAGATGGTGTGCGTCTCTGCGCAGGGCCGCATCACCCCCGGCTGCACGGGCCTGTGGACGGACGCGCAGGAGGCGGCCTGGCGCCGCGTCACCCGCTTCGCGCACGAGGCGTCACCGGGCGCCGCCATCGGCGTGCAGCTCGGCCACTCGGGCCGCAAGGGCTCGACGCGGCTCATGTGGGACGGCATCGACCAGCCGCTCCCGGAGGGCAACTGGCCGCTGGTGGCGCCCTCACCCCTCCCGTACCGCGAGGGCGTCAACCAGATACCGCACGAGCTGACCAGCGCCGAACTGGACGCGATACGCGAGGACTTCGCGGCAGCGGCCGAGCGCGCCGTGCGCTGCGGCTTCGACCTGCTCGAACTCCACTGCGCCCACGGCTATCTGCTCTCCAGCTTCCTCTCCCCGCTGACCAACCACCGCACCGACGCCTACGGCGGCGATATCACCGGACGGCTGCGCTTCCCCCTCGAAGTCTTCGACGCCGTACGCGCGATCTGGCCCGCCGAGCGGCCCATGACCGTGCGGATCTCCGCGACCGACTGGGCCGAGGGCGGCACCAGCGCCGAGGACGCGCTCGCCATCGCCGCCGCCTTCGCGGAGCACGGGGCCGACGCGCTCGACGTGTCCACGGGCCAGGTCGTGCCCGACGAACGCCCCGACTTCGGGCGCTCCTACCAGACCCCGTACGCCGACCGCATACGCAACACCCTCGGTGTCCCCGTGATCGCGGTCGGCGCCATCTCCTCCTGGGACGACGTCAACTCCCTCGTCCTCGCGGGCCGCGCCGACCTGTGCGCCCTGGCCCGCCCGCACCTCTACGACCCGCACTGGACCCTGCACGCCGCCGCAGACCAGGGGTACGAGGGGCCGGGCGCGCCCTGGCCGCTGCCGTACCGCGCGGGAAGCCGCAAGCCGCCGACGGGGCGCACGGACGCGCCCAAGCCCAGGCTCACCCTCTGACGCGCGGGCGGAGCGGAGCGCCGCTCAGCGGCCCCGGCTGTTCCCGTTCCCGCCCTCGCCCCCGTTCCCGTCCTCGTCCCACCAGCGGTCCTCCCGCTCGCGCCTGTTGCCGACGATCGCGGCACACGGCGGGATGACCATGGCGACCACGCACATGCCCACCGCGACGGGCACGGACCACAGCCGCACGAAGGCCCAGGCCGAGACGAACAGCACCAGGCAGAGCGTCATCATCGCGAAGTAGCGGCGGCGCCGTCGCGGGTAGGAGCGGCGGGCGCCGTCCGAGGGCGGGGCCGGGGCCGGGTCCGGTGACCTCTCCGGTCCTGCACCCGGACGGGAAGTCGGGCGACGGATGGTCATGCCCCCAGGGTACGACCGCCCCGGTCCGCCCTGGCCTGTTCCGGCCCGGTTACGCGCCGTCCCCAGCGCCCAGCACGTACCGCCGCCCCGCGTCCCGCAGCTTCGCGTGCAGCGCGAAGAACACCTTGGCGGCGCGGGCGCCGGGCCAGTCGCGGGGGAGGAGCGCGGCGGGCAGGCCCGGGTCCGCGTAGGGGAGGCGGCGCCAGGCGTCCAGAGCGGGGAGGTAGTCGCGGTACGCCTCCTCCGGCGGCGTCTTGCGCCGCCGTGACCAGGCACGCAGCACCGGCTCGTGCGCGGCGAGGAAGGAGCGGTGCAGGGCGGCGATGGCCTCCAGGTCCCACCAGCGCGCCGCGGCCTCGGCCGTCGGCTCGAAGCCCTCGTGTGTCCCCCGGAAGAGGTCGACGTAGGCGTCGAGCCCCAGCCGGACGAGGGTGTGCCGGGTCTCCTCCTCCAGGTGGGAGGGGGCGATCCAGATGCCGGGTGCCGCGTTGCCGAAGCCGAGCCTGGCGAGCCGGGAGCGCAGCACGTGGCGGCGGGTGCGCTCGCTCTCCGGCACCGAGAAGACGGCGAGCAGCCAGCGCCCGTCGGGCACGGCGCGGGTGTAGACGCGGCGGTCGCCGTCGTCGAGGAGCTGACGTGCGGCGGGGGAGGGCGCGTATCCGGCGGCCTTGCTGCCGGGCCGGTCGGCGGTCAGCAGGCCGCGCCGTTTCAGCCGTGAGACCGCCGAGCGCACGGAGGGCGCGTCGATGCCGACGGCGGCCATGGCGCGGATGAGCGCGGCCACCGGCACGGTGCCGTCGCCGGGGAAGTCGCGGCCGTAGGCACCGTAGAAGGTGATGATCAAGGACCCCGGCGACGGCCTCGCGGAACCGGGACCGGGACCGGAACCGGGCACGGGGACGGCGTACGGGTCGGCCGGGTCGGCGGCCGGGGCTTGGCGGGCCGGGGAGACGGGGGCTTCGGCGGGCGGGTGCTGGGTCACGCGGTCACTCTAGGTGTGCTTCGCGGAGCCGGAATCGCTGGAGCTTGCCCGTCGGGGTGCGCGGCAGCGAGGCGGCGAACACGAACTCGCGCGGGCACTTGTACGGGGTCAGTTCCCTGGCGGTGAACGCCCGCAGCGCCTCGGCCGTCGCCTCACCCTCCGGCATGCCGGGCCGCAGCACCACGTGCGCCACCACCGTCTGCCCGCGCTTCTCGTCGGTGCGCCCGACCACGGCCGCCTCCATCACGTCGGGGTGGCGCAGCAGGACCTCCTCGATCTCGGGACCGGCGATGTTGTAGCCCGCCGAGATGATCATGTCGTCGGCGCGGGCGACATAGCGGAAGTAGCCGTCGGGCTCGCGCACATAGGTGTCGCCCGTGAGGTTCCAGCCCTCCCGTACATACTCGCGCTGACGCTCGTCGTCCAGATACCGGCAGCCCACGGGGCCGCGCACCGCCAGCAGCCCCGGCTCCCCGTCGGGCAGCGGCGCGATGCCCTCGGGGCCCACGACGCGCGCCTCGAAGCCGGGCACGGGCACGCCCGTCACGCCGGGCCGCGCGGCCTCGTCGGCGGCGGAGAGGAAGATGTGCAGCATCTCGGTCGCGCCGATGCCGTTGATCAGCCGCAGCCCCGTGCGCTCGTGCCAGCCGTGCCAGGTCGCGGCCGGGAGGTTCTCGCCCGCGGAGACGCAGCGGCGCAGCGAGGAGATGTCGTACGGCGGGATGACGTAGGAGGTGTCGTCGTACGCGGGGCCCTGCTCGGGGTTGTGCGCGGGCTCGGCGAGCTTCGCGAGCATGGCGCGGTACGCGGTCGGCGCGGTGAACAGCACGGTCACCCGGTGCCGTCCGACCGCGGCGAGCAGCCCCTCGGCGCCGCTCCACTGCTCCAGCACGGTGCTGGCCCCCGCGCGCAGCGGGAAGAGCAGCAGCCCGCCGAGCCCGAAGGTGAAGCCCAGGGGCGGGCTCCCCGCGAACACATCGTCGGGGCGCGGGCGCAGCACGTGCGCGGAGAAGGTGTCGGCGACGGCGAGGACGTCGCGGTGGAAGTGGACGCAGCCCTTCGGGCGTCCTGTGGTGCCGGAGGTGAAGGCGATCAGGGCGACGTCGTCGGCCGCCGTCGCGACCGCCTCGTACGGCGTGGATGGGGCGTTCTCGGCGAGTCGCAGCAGGTCGTCGGGGGTGTCGCCGCCGAAGGGGGTGATGCGCAGCCCCGGTATCCGCGCCGCGATCAGATCGTCCGTGGCGCGCGCGTCGCAGAGCGCGTGACCGGCCCTGGCGAGGCCGCAGACGGTGCGCAGTTCTTGGGGGCGCTGTGCGGCCAGCACGGTCACGGCGATGCCGCCCGCCTTCATCACCGCCAGCCAGCAGGCGGCGAGCTGGGGGCTGGTGGGCCCGCGCAGCAGCACGCGGTTGCCGGGCAGGACGCCCAGATCGCGGGTGAAGACGTGGGCGAGGCGGTCGACGTGGTCCTGGAGTTCGCCGTACGACCACGTCGTCGCGTGCGCTTCCGCGGTGGGCCCGGAACCGGGGTGCGTCGCCGGCGCTTCGGCGCGCAGCGCGGGGCGGTCGCGGCCGAGGCGTGCGGCGGTGCGGTCGAGCAGCTCGGTACCGCAGTTGAGGCGGTCGGGGTAGTGCAGCTCGGGCCGGTGGAGGAGGAGGTCGGGCCACTGCTCGGGAGGGGGCAGGTGGTCGCGGGCGAAGGTGTCGAGGTGCGCTGACGGGCTCAGGTGGCGCATGCGGTTGCCCCCTCACGGCGGGTGTGCCGATGTGCCGTTGAGCGTAACGTGATGGTGACGGCAGTCAACAGTACGCGATACAGGAGGCGTTGCCGATGCCCGCTTTCGCGCTCGATACGGAGCAGTTGACGTGGTGTGCGGAGGTGCGGGAGCTGGGCGCGGAGCGACTGCGTCCGCTCGCGGAAGCGGGCGCTCCGGGGCGCGTCAACCGGGAGCTGGTCGCCGCGCTCGGCGAACTCGGGCTGCTGGCGCGGGTGCTGGGCTCAGATGTGACGGGGCGGCCGGGGGCACCGGGGACAGTGGGGTCACCGGAGCCGTCGGTCGCGGGGCCGGTCCGCGCCCTCGACCTGTGCCTGCTGCGCGAGTCCCTCGCCTACGCCTGCACGGAGGCCGAGACCGCGCTCGCGCTCCAGGGGCTCGGCGCGGGACCGCTGGCCCAGGCGGGCACCGAGCGGCAACGGGACCGCTGGCTGGGCGAGGTGGCCTCGGGCCGCGCTGTCGCGGCCTTCGCGCTGAGCGAGCCGGAGGCGGGCAGCGACGCGGCGGCCCTCACCCTCGCCGCGACCCCGGAGAGAGGCGGGGGCGGGGACGGTGACGTGGGCCGGGGCGGGGGCGGCTGGCGCCTCGACGGCACCAAGACGTGGATCTCCAACGCCCCGTACGCGGACGTCTACTCCGTCTTCGCCCGTACGGGTGGCGGCGCGGGCGCGCGCGGCATCACCGCGTTCCTGGTCCCCGGCGACAGGCCGGGCCTCACGGGCGAGCCCCTGGACATGCTCTCCCCGCACCCCATCGGAACGCTGCGCTTCGACGGGGTACGGGTCGGCCCGGAGGACGTGCTCGGCGAGGTGGACGGCGGCTTCGGCGTCGCCATGCGCACCCTCAACCTCTTCCGGCCCAGCGTCGGCGCCTTCGCGGTCGGCATGGCGCAGGCGGCACTCGACGCGGCACTCGGCCACGCGGCGCGTCGGCGCGCGTTCGGCGGGACACTGCGCGACCTCCAGTCCGTCTCCCACCAGCTCGCCGAGACGGCGACCCGGGTGGAGGCGGCGCGGCTCCTCGTCTACGCGGCGGCCGAGGCGTACGACAGTGGCGCCCCGGACATCGCCAAGCGGGCCGCGATGGCGAAGCTGCTGGCCACGGAGACCGCGCAGGCAGCGGTCGACACGGCCGTACAGATCCACGGTGCGGCGGCGCTCCAGCGGGGCCACCTGCTGGAACACCTCTACCGCGAGGTGCGGGCGCCCCGCATCTACGAGGGCGCGAGCGAGGTCCAGCGCTCGATCATCGCGAAGGAGCTGTACCGATGACGGGGGACGGGGCGGGCGAGTGCGGCACGCCGGACCCCAGGGGAGACGGCCACCCGGCACCGGCACCGGCACCGGCACCGGCACCGGAACCGGTACCAGCAGCACCGGCACCGGAACCAGCACCAGCACAAGCCGCGGCCCGCGAAGCCGCACGCCCGACGCCCAACCGCCGCGTCAACCCCGCCGGCCTCTCACCCCCCACCGGCTTCTCGCATGCGGTGACCGCGACAGGCTCCCGGCTGGTCTTCCTCGCGGGGCAGACGGCGCTGGACGCCGAGGGCGTGATCCGCGGCGACACCCTCCCCGCCCAGTTCGAACGCGCCCTCACCAACCTCCTCACGGCCCTCGCCGCCTGCGACGGCACCCCGGCCGACCTCACCCGCGTCACCGTCTACACGACGGACGTGCCCGCGTACCGGGAGTGCGCCCGCGAACTCGGCGCCCTGTGGCGCACGCTGGCGGGCCGCGACTACCCGGCCATGGCCGTCGTGGGAGTCGTCCGCCTCTGGGACGAGACGGCACTGGTGGAACTGGACGGGGTGGCCGTGCTGCCGTGAGGACGCGGAAGACATCCCCTAGCGGGCCGGTGCAGACCTCGGGGCGGGGCGTCCTGCCGTGGGCCGGTCCGGCAAGGTGAGGGCCGTGTGGGCCGGGCGTCCGGTCCCTGGCGGCATGGCGGTGAGGCCGCGGAGCCTGGCGTTGCGCCTTTCCAGAGCCTCGGCGGTGGTGGGGAAAAGCGCCGCGTCGCCTTCGCCGACCTGGTTCTGGTTCAGTTCGACGAAGCCGCGGATGTCGCGTTCGTAGGCGGCGAAGGCCGAGGTGTGGTCGGGGTGGGTGGCCAGCGCGTCGGCGAGCATATAGGCGCCGACGAGGGCGAGGCTGGTCCCCTGCCCGGTCAGGAACGACGGGGCGTAGGCGGCGTCGCCGACGAGCGCGACCCGGCCGCTGGACCAGCGCGGCATGCGGATCTGGCTCACGGTGTCGAAGAACGGATCGTCCGCGTGGCGCATGGCGGCGACCATGGCCGGGATCTCCCAGCCGTCGTCGGCGAAGGTGGCGGCGACGAGGTCGCGTGGTGCCCCGGGGTCGCGGAGGGCCCCGTACGGCGGCTCGGGGTGCGCGAAGTTGAGGAACGCGTGCAGTTCGTCGCCGTCCCCGACCGCGTAGAGCGCCGCCGCCCTTCCTGGGGTGTTCCACATGAGCACTTCATGGGAGAGCTTGAAGGTGTTGGGCATGGTGAATATGGCGAAGCAGTACCCCAGATAGCGGTGGAATCGCCGCTCGGGCCCGAATACGAGTTGCCGCGTATGCGAATGCAGCCCGTCGGCGCCCAGGACCACGTCGAAATCGCGCCGGGCGCCGCTGCGGAAGGTGACGTCGACGCCGTGCGCGTGTTCCGTGAGGGTGTCGATGGAGTCGTCGAACACGAACTCCACCTCGTCGCGGACGGCCTCGTACAGGATCTCCGTCAGATCCCCGCGACGCACCTCGACGTCGCGTCCCTCGATTCCGCCCGTCACCGCCTGTGGATGGACCACGGCCGCCGTACTGCCGTCGGCATTGAGGAAAGTCATCCGGCGCGACTCGATATGCGCCTCCCTGAGCCGCGGCAGAATTCCCATCCGGCGCGCCACCTCCACCGCCGTGCCGCGCACGTCGACCGGATATCCGCCGTCCCGCGGCCCGGTGGACTTCTCCACCACCGTCACCGCGAATCCGTACCGGCGCAGCCAGAACGCCACGGCGGGACCCGCGATGCTCGCGCCGGATATCAGGACCGTGCCCTTCGATGCGGTTCTTGTGCTCATTCGACAGCAACTCCTCAGCCTGTGATGGGACATGCGGGACTTCCGCGAGCCTTTACCTCGCCCTATACCGTTTCCCGCTCAAGTCCGGGCGACGGTGAATTACCGCTGAGGCGGGTGCTGCGCACGAGCCTGACGGCCAGCACCGCGGCGACCGCGAACGCGACGGAGGCGATCGCGATGTAGCTGTACACGCCCACGGCCGAGTTCACCGTGTCGCCGTCGACGACCACCTTGGTCGACCCGAGCACGGCCGAACCCACGAACTCCAGCACCACGGAGCCGATCGAGACCATGACCATGACCAGGCTGGACACGACGGCCTGCCGCTCGGGGGACGCCAGGCTGCCGACCACGTTGAAGCCGGACGACCCGAGCGCTCCCACCGTGACACCCAGCAGGACTCCGCAGCAGAGCGCGACGGGGAGGAGGGAGGCCCCGAGGAACATCGCGAAGGTCACCGCCGTGCCGAGCACGACCGCCCCGGCCAGCGTCCTGGCCGGTCCGACGCGTGCGGCGATCCATCCGGACGCCGGGCCGCCGAGCGTGACGCCGAGCGCCGGTGCCGCGAGCAGCAGTGCCACAGAGCCCTGGTCGGCCAGCCCGTATCCGAGCCGCTGATCCGACGAGACGTCGGCGATGAGAGAGACGAGCTGAAGCATGCTCTGGTACGAGCCGGTCGCGAAGAAGACGACAAGGAGCGTGAGCACCAAGGGACGGCCGAGGTTCCTGACGTCGATCAGGGGGTCGGGCTTCCGGCCCGAGGCCACGAACCACCCGGCCAGTGCCGCGGCGCCGCCGGTCAGGAGGGCCAGTGGGCCGACGGCGAGCCACCCGAGGCCCGAGCCCAGGCTGACGTAGCTGAGCACCCCGACGAGTCCGCCGCCGAGGAGGAAGGCACCGCTGAGGTCGATCCTGCCCGGGGTCCTGACCGTGGATTCGGGGACGATCTTGTGCACGCATATCGCCATCACGGCCGCGACGAGGGCCGACATGACGAACAGGATCTGGAAGCCGAACACCTCGGCCAGTTGCTCGACGGCGAAACGGGACGCGATGTTGAGCGTCGCGGAGGCGGAGGTGACGATGCCCACGATGACCATCGCGATGCGGGGTACGCAGACCTCCCGGACGATCGCGACGGAGAGGAACAGGGTGGCCAGGGCCGCTCCCTGGAGCATGCGCCCCGGCACGAACACCCAGAGGCTGGGGGCCACGGCGCACAGGAGGGCGCCCGCGCCGCTGAGGAGTAACGACAGCACCAGCACCTTGCGCTTGCCGTGGATGTCGGCGCTCTTGCCGAGCAGGGGGGCCCACAGCACGCCCGCCAGCATCGCGCTGGCGTTGAGCCACGCCGTCTGGTCGGTGTCGAAGTGGTCGAGCATCTCCGGGAGGACGACCAGCGGCGCGCTGACGGCCGAGTCGAGCACGAAGTTCACCATGACCAGCACGGCCACTAGGCCGATGAGCCGCCCGTTCCATCTCGTGTGCGGCCCGGCGTCTGCGCCTCCGGCCCTGATCTGCCGCATGAAGGACTCCTCACACACTCGTTTACGATACGTTTGGGTTTCTTATCTCGCACAGTACGGTGCGAGATAAGAAACGTCAAAGTTTCTAAGGAGTGTTGTGGGACGACGGCGTGGCGAAGCCCTTGAGGCGGCGATCCTCGAAGCGGCCTGGGACGAGTTGAGCGAGCGGGGGTACGCGAACCTGACCGTCGACTCCGTCGCCAGGCGCGCGGGCACCAGCAAACCGGTGCTCTACCGGCGCTGGGCGGACAAGCGGGAGCTGGTCGAGGCGGCGGTCGTGCACCGCGACATCATCCGGCCGATCGCCCCGGCCGACACCGGGTCCCTGCGCGGCGACCTGATCGCCACCCTGACCGAGCTGAGTGAGGAACGGGGCCCGTTCCTCACTCAGCTCAGCCTGCTGCTCGCCGGTTACTTCGCCGAGGCCGGGACCAGCTTCGCCGAGCTGCGCGACACGCTCCTGGCCGGACGCCGCTCCGGACGCGACGAGATCATGGAGCGCGCCGTCGAGCGCGGCGAGATCGACCCGGCCAAGCTCACACCACGGATCGCCTCACTCCCCTTCGACCTGCTCCGGAGCGAGACGATGATGACGCGACGGCCGGTCGCGCCCGAGGTGATCGAGGAGATCGTCGACACGATCTTCCTCCCGCTGGTCCGCTAGAGCCCGCAAGCCCGCAAGCTCTCCAGCCCTCATCTGTCCGGCCGGTCGGCCCCGGCGCCGCCGCGCTCAGGCGAAGTGGCCCGCCAGCGCCTGGACTTCGGCGTACGGCGGCACGCCCGTGCCGCTGCCCGCCCAGCGGGGCGCGGCGGCGGGCGCCCCGTCGGCACCGGCCGCGAGCGCGGCGGCCGTCGCGACGGCGTGGCCCAGCGCGGCCCGGAACAGCGACGAGCCCAGGCTGACGCGGGCCACGCCCAGCGCGGCGAGGCGGTCGAAGGAGGGCAGCGCGGGGGAGTGGAGGACGTTCAGGGGGACGGTCAGCGAGGACGTCAGCGCGGCGATGGTGTCCTCGTCGGACACGCCCGGGACGAAGATGCCGTCGGCCCCCGCGGCCACATACGTCTCGGCGCGGCGCAGCGCGCCCCGCACCGTCGGGTCCGCGCGGAGCCAGTGGGTGTCGGTGCGCGCGTTGACGAACAGGCCGGGCGCCGCCTCCTTCACCGCCGTCACCTTGGCGGCGTGCAGGGCGGGGTCGGTGAGGGCGCCGTCGGGAAGGCCGTCCTCGATGTTGACGCCCGCGACGCCCGCACGCCACAGCTCGGCCGCCAGTGCCGCCACCGGTTCCGGCGCGTCGGCGAAGCCTCCCTCGATGTCGACGCTGACCGGCACCGGCAGCCGCGCGAGGGCGCACCCCAGCGCGCGGGTCAGGTCGCGGGCCACGCCCTCGCCGTCCGGGAGTCCCGCCGCGGCCGCGACCCCCAGGCTCGTCGTGCCGATGGCGGCGAAGCCGTGCGCGGCGAGTGCCGCGCCCGACGCGTGGTCCCAGGCGTTCGGCAGCAGGAAAGGGCGCTCCCCGTGGTGCAGCCGACGGAACGCGCGCGCTCCCGCTGCTGGTTCCTGCGCCGCTTCCGCCCGCGCCGCCTCCGTTTCCGTCGGCGCCTGCTCCCCTGCCTCGGCCCGCCCCTGCCGTCCGTTCCCGCTCACGCCGTGCCCTCTCCGTCGAAGTCGAAGCCGAAGCCGATGTCCAGCAGCGCGCGCAGCGCCTCGTCGCCGCGCGCCGTGACGCGCAGGGCGCGCCCGCTGCCGACGCGTTCGCACCAGTTCTCCGCCAGGGCGTGCGCGCACAGCGCGGCCCCGGCCACGCCCGCCAGATGCGGGCGGCGTTCGGTCCAGTCGAGGCAGGCACGCGCGAGGGGGCGTCGGCCGCGCGGGCGTGGCGCCAGCTCGACGCCCACGTCCCGGAACCACGCCAGCCCGGACTCCGTCACCGCGAACCCCGTGCCCGTGTCCGTGCCCTGGCGCAGCAGCCCGCGCGCCAGCAGCGCGTCCGTGACGGCCACGCCGAGGCGGCCCGCGAGATGGTCGTAGCAGGTACGCGCCTGTGCCTGCGCCGAGTGCACCGACGAGGCACGCAGCGAACGGGGCGCGGGCGGCGGGCCCGCGTGCGCCGCGAGGCTCTCGACCAACTGCGCCTCGCGGGGACCCGCGAGGCGCACATAACGGTGCCGCCCCTGCCGCTCCTCGGCCAGCAGGCCGCCCGCGATCAGCTTGTCCAGGTGGCCGCTCGCCGTGGCCGCCGCGACCCCGGCCGCGCGCGCGAGTTCGCCCGCCGTCCAGGCCCGGCCGTCGAGCAGCGTCAGACAGAACCGCGCCCGTGTCCTGTCGGCGAGCAGCGCGGCCAGCCGGGCGAGCCCGGCGCTCGCGTCCTCGGCGACGTGTGCCACAGGCGTACCGGACGCACCGGGTGTACCGCGTACCTCACGTTTCATACGACCATGATGCGACCGGGACCGTTCGGTGGCCGCCGAACTCTCCCGGCCCGACACCGCCGTCATCGCGGGCCCCGCAGCCCGGTGGGCCCGCCCGGGAGGAAGAGGGAACCACATGCGCATCGTCGTCATCGGATCGGGCGTGGCGGGCGCGGCAGCCGCGTACGAACTGGCCCGCTCCGGCGCGGACACCGTGCTCGTCGACTCAGCCGCCGAGGGCAGGGCGACCTCCGCGGGAGCGGGCATCATCTGCCCCTGGACCAGCCGCCTCCGCGACCCGGCCTGGTACATGCTGGCCAGCGCGGGCGCCGAGCACTACCCCGCGCTGCTCGCGGCGCTGTCCGAGGACGGGGAGGAGGACATCGGGTACCGCCGCGTCGGCGCGCTCCGGCTGCTGGACCCCGGGGACCAGGAGGGGGCCGAGGCCGTACGTTCCCTCGTCGCCACCCGCGCCTCCGTCTCCGCGCTCGCCGGGGACGTCTCCCTGCTCACGGGCGACGAGGCGGTGCGGCTCTTCCCTCCGCTCCGGCACGAGGGGCCGGTGCTGCGTGTCGAAGGGGGCGCGCGGCTCGACGGGCGGCTGCTGCGGGACGCGCTGCGGCGGGCCGCGGTCCGTCGCGGGGCGCGGACGGTGCGGGGCACGGCCAGGATCGAGGCGCGTGACGGGCGGGTGCGCGGGGTGTCCGTCGGCGACGAACTCGTCGCGGCCGACGGGGTGGTCGCCGCGGCGGGCGCGTGGTCACCGGCGCTGCTCGGGCCGCTCGGCGTGCACGTCGAGGTGACCCCGCAGCGCGGCCAGATCGTGCACCTGCGCCTCCCGGACGCGGGCACGGGCACGGACGCGGGCACGGACGCGGGCACGGGTACGGACACCGCGCGCTGGCCCGTCGTGCTCCCGCGCTCCAGCCACTACCTGCTCGCCTTCGACGGCTCCCGCGTCGTCGTGGGCGCCACCCGAGAGGAGGGCAGCGGGTTCGACCACCGCGTGACGGCGGGCGGACTGGCCGAGGTGCTGGGCGAGGCACTGGCCGTGGCCCCCGGACTGGCCACGGCCACCCATGTGGAGACCCGGGTCGGCTTCCGCCCGATGGGCCCCGACGTCCGGCCCCTGCTCGGCACGGTCCCCGCGTGCGAGGGCCTCGTCGTGGCCAACGGCCTGGGGTCCTCGGGCCTCACCATGGGCCCCTACGTCGGCGCCCTGGCGGCGCGTCTGGCACTGGGCACGCCGCCGGGGCTGGACCTGACGCCGTACGACCCGCTGCGACGGGCCGCCGCCGTCGAGGGGCCGTAGCGGGGCTCGCCGAGGAGCCGTGGAGCGCCAGGAGCCTCACGCCCCTCAGATGTCCCGGAACGTCTCGATCTGCGCGCCCACCTCGTTGAGCCGCTCCGCGAGATCCTCGTACCCGCGGTTGATCACGTACACATTGCGCAGCACCGACGTGCCCTCGGCCGCCAGCATCGCCAGCAGGACCACCACGGCGGGACGCAGGGCGGGCGGGCACATCATCTCCGCTGCCCGCCAGCGGGTCGGGCCCTCGACCAGGACGCGGTGCGGGTCGAGCAGTTGGAGGCGGCCACCGAGCCGGTTGAGGTCGGTGAGGTAGATGGCGCGGTTGTCGTAGACCCAGTCGTGGATGAGGGTCTTGCCCTGGGCCGAGGCGGCGATGGCCGCGAAGAAGGGCACGTTGTCGATGTTGAGGCCGGGGAACGGCATCGGGTGGATCTTGTC
Source organism: Streptomyces sp. NPDC054796 (assembly GCF_053611545.1). Classification (NCBI taxonomy): domain Bacteria; kingdom Bacillati; phylum Actinomycetota; class Actinomycetes; order Kitasatosporales; family Streptomycetaceae; genus Streptomyces; species Streptomyces sp. NPDC054796. The sequence continues at coordinate 48,543 of NZ_JBSHAO010000004.1, forward strand.
GATGGGCGCCTCCAGCTTGGAGGGCCGCACCGTCAGATCGGTGAGGCGCGTACGCCCGTTGTCCGCCGGATACTCCGCGCTGCGGTCGAAGTCGAGCCCCATCTCCTCCAGCACGGCCAGCTCGATCTCCAGGAACTCGGCGGGCACCCGGCGCACCGTCAGCTCCGACTCGGTGACCACGGCCGCGGCCACCAGGCTCATCGCCTCGACCGGGTCCTCGGAGGGGGAGTAGTCCACGTCGACGTCGATGTCCGGGACGCCGTGCACGGTGAGGGTGGTGGTGCCCACGCCCTCGACCCTGACGCCGAGCTGCTCCAGGAAGAAGCACAGGTCCTGGACCATGTAGTTGGACGAGGCGTTGCGGATGACCGTCGTGCCGTCGTGCCGCGCGGCGGCCAGCAGCGCGTTCTCGGTCACGGTGTCGCCGCGCTCGGTCAGCACGATCGGGCGCGCGGGCGAGACGCCCCTGCGCACCTCGACGTGGTAGATCCCCTCCGTCGCCGTGACCTCCAGGCCGAAGTGGCGCAGCGCGCTCATGTGGGGCTGCACGGTCCTGGTACCGAGGTCGCAGCCGCCCGCGTAGGGGATGCGGAAGCGGTCCATGCGGTGCATCAGGGGGCCGAGGAACATGATGATGCTGCGCGTGCGCCGCGCGGCTTCCTCGTCGATCGCGTCCAGGTCCAGCTCGGCCGGGGGCACGATCTCCAGATCGGCCCCGCCGTTGATCCAGCGCGTGCGGACCCCGACGGAGGTGAGCACCTCCAGGATGCGGAAGACCTCCTCGATCCTGGCCACCCGGCGCAGTACGGTGCGCCCCGAGTTGAGCAGGGAGGCGCACAGCAGCGCGACGCAGGCGTTCTTGCTCGTCTTGACATCGATGCTGCCGGAGAGACGGCGTCCGCCGACGACCCTCAGATGCATGGGTCCCGAGTAGCCCAGCGACACGATTTCACTGTCGAGCGCCTCGGAAATTCGGGCGATCATCTCAAGGCTGATGTTCTGGTTCCCGCGTTCGATGCGGTTGACGGCGCTCTGGCTGGTGCCCAGGGCCTCGGCGAGCTGCGACTGGGTCCAGCCGCGGTGCTGCCGGGCGTCACGGATGAGCTGTCCGATACGAGCGAGGTAGTCGTCGGTCATATAAAAGACGGTATCTCAGATGTGAGATAGGAGTGCGAGGGGGGTGGGCCATCCGGGGGCGAGGGTGCGCGGGTGGCGGGTTCGGCCCGGGTGGCGTCGTGCGGCGAGTGTGACGGGGAGCCGCCCCGGCCGGAGCCGGAGCGGACCCGTAGGCCGACGGAGGGGCCGGCACCTGTCGGCCACGGCGTGCTCCGGCGGGGGTCGGACCGGTCAGACCTGGGCGAAGCCGCCGTCGGCGGCGAGCTCGGAGCCGTTGACGTAGCTGGACGCGTCGGAGGCGAGGAAGACGGCCGCCGCGGCGATCTCGTCCGGCTCGGCGAGCCGGCCGAGGGGAACCTGGGCTTCGGCGGCGGCGAGCTCGTCGGCGGAGACGAGGTCGAGCAGCCCTTGGGTGCGGGTGCCGCCGGGTGAGAGCACGTTGATCCTGAACCGGCGTGCTTCGGCGCTGTGGGCGAACCCGCGGACCAGATTGCGGACGGCGGCCTTGGTCGCCCCGTAGACGGGCAGGGACGGCTGGGGCCGCGAGGCGGCCGTCGAGCCGGTGAGAATGATCGACGCCCCCGGTGAGAGCAGCGGCAACGCCTTCTGCACGGTGAACAGCGGGCCTTTGACGTTGGTGGTGAACATCGCGTCGAACTGCTCCTCGGTGATCTCGCCCAGCGGGGCCGCGATCCCGATCCCGGCGTTGGCGACCAGGACGTCGATCCGGCCCGCCTGCTCGGCGACTGTCGCGTAGAGCGCGTCGAGGTCCGCCGGCTTGCCCACGTCGCAACGGACCCCGCTCACCTCGGGGCCGAGCTCGGCCTCGACGGCGTCGAGCTGCGCCTGGCGGCGGCCTGTGACGAACACCCGTGCGCCCTCGGCGCGGTAGGCGCGTGCGATCGCCAGACCGATGCCCGCGTTCGCCCCTGTCACCACTGCGACCTTGTCCTTCAGCGCCTTCATGACCGCTCCCGACCTTGTTGTTGACCAATCAGTCCATAACTTTGCATGATGTGGACCGCTCGGTCAATAACTAGGGTGAGGCGGTGCCGCGTACGACTGCGGGGAGGCTCGGAGTGCGGGCAGCAGGCGGTCGAGCAGCGTCTCGGCCATGACCGGCAAGACGGCCGGATCGGCCGCGGTGTTGGCCGGCGGGCACCCGCGGCGGGCCTGCTCGCCGCTGGGGTCGCGTGCGGGTCCGGTCGCTAAGCCGCGCAGCACGTCGAACTGGCGTGGGTGTGGCGTGGTGCGAGGGCGCCTGTTGTGGACGGTGCGGTCCAGTATCCGTGGGCCGCAGGAGTCGGCGCACGACCGGGGCGGGGCATGACCGTCCGCCGGTCGTGTACTAGAGTTATCTCGACATCGAGATAACTGGCGAGAAGGCGCACACCGACCGCTGAAGTAAGGCTTACCTAACTAAGCCCTGCTCACCATAGCGGATCGCTATTCATGCACTGAAGGAGACTGTCGTGTCGGCGAACAGCTTCGACGCCCGCAGCACGCTGCGCGTGGGCGACGAGTCGTACGAGATCTTCAAGCTGGACAAGGTCGAGGGCTCCGCGCGCCTTCCCTACAGCCTGAAGGTTCTGCTGGAGAACCTGCTCCGTACCGAGGACGGCGCGAACATCACCGCCGACCACATCCGCGCGCTCGGAAGCTGGGACGCGAGCGCCCAGCCCAGCCAGGAGATCCAGTTCACTCCGGCGCGCGTGATCATGCAGGACTTCACCGGTGTGCCCTGCGTCGTGGACCTCGCCACGATGCGTGAGGCCGTCAAGGAGCTGGGCGGCGACCCGGCCCGCATCAACCCGCTGGCCCCCGCCGAGCTGGTCATCGACCACTCGGTCATCGCCGACAAGTTCGGCACCAGCGAGGCGTTCAAGCAGAACGTGGAGCTGGAGTACGGCCGCAACCGCGAGCGCTACCAGTTCCTGCGCTGGGGCCAGACCGCCTTCGACGAGTTCAAGGTCGTCCCGCCCGGCACCGGCATCGTGCACCAGGTCAACATCGAGAAGCTGGCCCGCACCGTCATGGTCCGCAACGGCCAGGCGTACCCCGACACGCTCGTGGGCACCGACTCGCACACCACCATGGTCAACGGCCTCGGCGTGCTCGGCTGGGGCGTCGGCGGCATCGAGGCCGAGGCCGCGATGCTCGGCCAGCCCGTCTCGATGCTCATCCCGCGCGTCGTCGGCTTCAAGCTGACCGGCGAGCTGAAGGCCGGCACCACCGCCACCGACCTGGTGCTCACGATCACCGAGATGCTGCGCAAGCACGGCGTCGTCGGCAAGTTCGTGGAGTTCTACGGCGAGGGCGTCGCCGCCACCTCGCTCGCCAACCGCGCCACCATCGGCAACATGTCGCCGGAGTTCGGCTCCACCGCCGCGATCTTCCCGGTCGACGACGAGACCCTGAACTACCTGCGTCTCACCGGGCGCAGCGACCAGCAGGTCGCGCTCGTCGAGGCGTACGCCAAGGAGCAGGGCCTCTGGCTCGACCCGGCGGCCGAGCCCGACTTCTCCGAGAAGCTGGAGCTGGACCTCTCCACCGTCGTGCCGTCCATCGCGGGCCCGAAGCGTCCCCAGGACCGCATCGCGCTCTCCGACGCCGCCGTCCAGTTCGGCGTGGACGTCCGGAACTACGTCACCGAGGCGGACGTCGACGAGGCGGGCAAGGAGTCCTTCCCCGCCTCCGACGCGCCGGCCGTCTCCAACGGCGTGCCCAGCAAGCCCGTCCAGGTGACCGCCCCCGACGGCTCGACGTACGAGCTGGACCACGGCGCGGTGACGGTCGCGGCCATCACCTCCTGCACCAACACCTCGAACCCGTACGTCATGGTCGCCGCCGCGCTCGTCGCGAAGAAGGCCGTGGAGAAGGGCCTGACCCGCAAGCCGTGGGTCAAGACCACCCTGGCCCCCGGCTCGAAGGTCGTCACCGACTACTTCGACAAGGCCGACCTGACGCCGTACCTGGACAAGGTCGGCTTCAACCTCGTCGGCTACGGCTGCACCACCTGCATCGGCAACTCGGGCCCGCTGCCCGACGAGGTCTCCCAGGCCGTCAACGACAACGACCTGGCCGTCACCTCGGTGCTCTCCGGCAACCGCAACTTCGAGGGCCGGATCAACCCCGACGTCAAGATGAATTACCTGGCCTCCCCGCCGCTGGTCGTCGCCTACGCCATCGCCGGGTCCATGAAGGTGGACATCACGCGCGACGCGCTCGGCACCGACCAGGACGGCAAGCCGGTCTACCTCGCCGACATCTGGCCGACCGAGGCCGAGGTGAACGACGTGGTCGCCAACTCCATCGGCGAGGACATGTTCAACAAGTCCTACGAGGACGTCTTCGCCGGTGACGCCCAGTGGCAGGCGCTCCCCGTCCCGACCGGCAACACCTTCGAGTGGGACGCCGAGTCCACCTACGTGCGCAAGCCCCCGTACTTCGAGGGCATGGGCATGGAGCCCTCGCCGGTCGGCGACATCTCCGGCGCCCGCGTGCTGGCCAAGCTGGGCGACTCGGTCACCACCGACCACATCTCCCCGGCCGGTGCGATCAAGGCCGACACCCCGGCGGGCAAGTACCTCACCGAGCACGGCATCGAGCGCCGCGACTTCAACAGCTACGGCTCGCGCCGCGGCAACCACGAGGTCATGATCCGCGGCACGTTCGCCAACATCCGCCTGCGCAACCAGATCGCGCCGGGCACCGAGGGCGGCTACACGCGTGACTTCACGCAGGAGGGCGGCCCGGTCTCCTTCATCTACGACGCCTCGCAGAACTACCAGGCGCAGGGCACCCCGCTGGTCATCCTCGCGGGCAAGGAGTACGGCTCAGGCTCGTCCCGTGACTGGGCGGCCAAGGGCACCGCGCTGCTGGGTGTCAAGGCCGTCATCGCCGAGAGCTACGAGCGCATCCACCGCTCCAACCTCATCGGCATGGGCGTCCTGCCGCTCCAGTTCCCCGAGGGCGCCTCGGCCGAGTCGCTCGGCCTGGGCGGCGAGGAGAGCTTCTCGATCAGCGGCATCACCGCGCTGAACGACGGCGGCATCCCCGAGACCGTGAAGGTGACGACGGACAGTGGCGTCGAGTTCGACGCCAAGGTCCGCATCGACACCCCCGGCGAGGCGGACTACTACCGCAACGGCGGCATCCTCCAGTACGTGCTGCGCTCGCTCATCAGCAAGTGACGCACCGCATGAGGTGACGCACGGCGAAGAGGCCCGCACCCCCACCGGGGGTGCGGGCCTCCGCCGTACACGGACGTGCACGGAACAACGGCGCCTACGACAGCAGCTCGATCTCAGCGAGCCTCGCGCCACCGCCCTTCGGCACCAGCCGGTACGTCTCCCACGCCCCGGGCCGCTTCACCTCGAAGACCCGCGTCTGCTTGTCCCAGCGGAAGCTCTCCCCGGCGCGCCGGTCCACGTCGGTCCACCGCTTCCCGTCCCGCGAGCCCTGGAGCACCCAGCCGTCCGGCGCCTCGTCCTTCTTCGCGGAGGTGAGGGTGTACGAGGTGACGCGCGAGCCCTTCTCCACCGCCACCGGCGAGGAGGTGACCTCGGCGCCGGTGTCCGAGGTGTCGTCCAGCAGCGCGTCGCCCTCCTCGGGGCGGGTCACATCGCGGCGCGGCGAGGGCACCTTGTCGTCCTTCGTGAGGGAGGTCGGGCCCGCGTGCTCGCCGCTGCCCCACTTCGACGGTTCGGGGCCCATGGCGAACTCCAGCGTGCCGCCCTTGGCGAGGAGCTTGTGGGGGAGCGCCGTGGAGTTCCACTTCTTGCCGTTGACCTTCAGGCCCCGCACGTACACGTTCTCCGCGCTGTTCTCCGGCGCCTTGACGACCAGGTCGCGGCCGTTCTCCAGGTGGACCGTGGCCTTCGTGAACAGCGGTGAGCCGACCGCGTACTCGGGGGAGCCCATGACCAGCGGGTAGAAGCCCAGGGCGCTGAAGACGTACCAGGCCGACATCTCGCCGTTGTCCTCGTCGCCCGCGTACCCCTGGCCGATCTCGCTGCCCAGGTAGAGCCGCGAGAGCGCCTCGCGGACCTTCTCCTGGGTCTTCCACGGCTGCCCGGCCGCGTCGTAGGTGTAGGCGATGTGGTGCGAGGGCTGGTTGCTGTGCCCGTACATGCCCATCCGGACGTCCCTGGCCTCCGTCATCTCGTGGATGACGTTGCCGTACGAGCCCGCGAACCGCTTCTCGGCCGTCTCGGGCGTCGCGAAGTAGCTGTCCAGCTTCTTCGCGAGACCCGCCCTGCCGCCGTAGAGGTTCGCCAGGCCGCGGGTGTCCTGGGGTGCGGTGAAGGCGAAGTTCCAGCCGTTGGTCTCGGTGTAGTCGTGGCCCCAGACGCGCGGGTCGTACGCGTCGGGCGACAGCCGCCAGTCACCCTCGGCGTCCTTGCCCTGGAAGAAGCCGATCCGGTCGTCGAAGAGCTTCACGTAGTTCTGGGCCCGGTTCAGGAAGTAGGACGCCTCTTCCTTGTACCGCTTCTTTCCGGTCTCCTTGTGGAGGGCCTTGGCCATGTTCGCTATGCCGAAGTCGTTGAGATAACCCTCCAGCGCCCAGGACATGCCCTCCTTGGTGGCCGTGCTCGTGTAGCCCAGGAAGGCCGAGGTGTTCATGCCCTTGCGGCCGACGCCCGGGTCCGGCGGGGCCACCGTCGCGTTCTTGAGCGCCGCCTCGTAGGCCGCCTCAGCGTCGAAGTCCACGCCCTTGGCGTAGGCGTCCGCGAAGGCCACGTCCGAGCTGGTGCCCGTCATCAGGTCCGCGTAGCCGGGTGAGGACCAGCGGGATATCCAGCCGCCGTCCTTGTACTGCTGCACGAAGCCGTCCGCCATCTTCCCCGCGCGCTCGGGGGTGAGGAAGGAGTAGGCGGGCCAGGTGGTGCGGTACGTGTCCCAGAACCCGTTGTTGACGTAGACCTCGCCGTCGACGATCTTCGAGCCGGTCTCCGTCGGCGTGTCCGGCTTCTCGGCAGGGGAGAACGGGCTGGCGTAGCGGCTGCGCGAACCCACCTTCTCGTAGCCGGAGTTGGGGTAGAGGTAGAGGCGGTAGAGGTTGGAGTAGAGCGTGGTGAGCTGGTCCTCGCTCGCGCCCTCCACCTCGATGACGCCGAGGATGTCGTCCCACTGCGCCCGCGCCCGGTCCCTGACCCCCTCGAAGGTGGCCGAGCCGGGGATCTCGTCGGCGAGGTTGGCCTTCGCCTGGTCCACGCTGATCAGCGAGGTGGCGATGCGCATGGTGACGGTGCGGTCCTCGCCGGGTGCGAAGCGCAGATAGCCGGTGACGTCCGCTCCGCCGCCGCCCGTCAGCTTGCCTCCGGAGGTGACGGGGGAGTCGAAGGTGGCGTAGACGAACAGCCGCGTGGCCCCCGTGGACCCGCCGCTCTTGACGTCCGAGTAGCCCGTCACGACCCCGCGCTCGGTGTCCAGGCTGAGCCCGCCCCTGTTGTCCACGTTGTCGAAGACGAGACTCGCTTCGTCGCCGGGGAAGGTGAAGCGCATCATCGCGGCGTGGTCGGTCGGCGTCATCTCGGTGCGCAGGCCGTTCTCGAACTCGACGCCGTAGTAGTGCGGCTTGGCCGTCTCGTTCTCGTGCCGGAAGGGCAGCGCGCGCGCCGAGCGCGAGGCGTCCGGGGTGCCCGCCTTCGCCGAAGGCATCACCTGGAACGTCTGCCGGTCGCCCATCCAGGGGCTCGGCTCGTGGCTCGCGCTGAACGCCTGGAGCGTCGGCAGGTTGTCGCCGTTGTTCTTGCGCGCGTACTCGTACAGCCAGTCGGTGGAGCCCGCGTTGGTCACCGGCGTCCAGAAGTTGAAGCCATTGGGCACGGCCGTCGCCGGGAAGTTGTTGCCGCGCGAGAAGCTGCCGCTGGAGTTCGTGCCCCTGTTGGTCGCCACATGGTCGGACAGGTGCGCCTTGGGCTTCGCGGGGGCCTCGGGGGCGATCGCGAGATCGTCCAGCCAGCCGCTGAAGGCCCCCGGGCCCTTGTCGGAGTCGTAGCCCACCAGGACCCGGTCGACGGTCTTGCCCGCCGCGACCCGGCCGATCCTGGCCTCCTTGTGGTTCCACTGGTTGACGTACAGCGTCTTGGACGCGCCCTGGCCGCGCGGGCTCAGCGGGGCGCCGTGCTGGTCGGTGGCGCGCAGCTCGCTGAGGTACGTTCCGTCGGTGAAGGCCAGGTTGACGGCCACCTGCGTCGCCGCGTAACCGCGGTCGCCCTCCGGCATCTCGGGGAAGATCCGGTACGACAGCACGGAGTCGGCGGCGATGTCGGTGTCGACGTCGAAGACCTTGTTGTAGGAGTACGCGTGGCCCCCGGCGCGGTGGACGCCCGCGTAGCGCAGCGCGTGCTTGCCGGTGAAGCCCGCACCCGTCTTCGCCGTAGGCGACTCGGAGGGGCCGGTTCCGGTGCGGGTGCTCATGCCCTGGCCCGACCCGGAGTCGTCCGGGCCGACGCCGGAGACGCGGGGCTCGCCGTCGGGGCCGGTCTCGACGGTGCCGTTCCAGTCGGGGGCCTGCTGTCCTGGCTCGAACGAGGAACTGAAGCGCGTGCCGCGGTCACCGGGCTCGGGGGCCGCGACGGCGGTGCCCTGGGCCGTCACGACGAGCACGGTGACCGCGGCGAGCACGACGGCGCGCGCGGCCCTGGGGGAGAAACGCGCGGCCCTGGGGGAGAAGGGGGACGGGGGACGGAATCCGCGGCGGTCCGCGGGTCTGTGCCGGGTGGTCTGATGGCTACGTCGCACTCGGGCCTCTCAACAGAGGTGACATCGTTGTCAGTTACGCAATGCAGGATTAAGTAACGTGCGGGGGACCTTTGTTGTCAAGGGTGCCGAAGGGGCACGCGATTTACGGGACGTGAAGGGACGCGAAGGGGTGCGGGATTTGCCGCGAGGTGCCGCCGTGCGGGCGTAACGCCGGGCGGAGGGTTTTCTTCCGGTGAGGCGGCGCGAAAGAGCGGAAGCGCCCCACGTCAGCCGGGGCGCGTGCTTTCGTATGTCCAAGCGCCGTACCGCGATTGTCCTAGCCGGATGTCGCGTGCATGTGCTCACCTATGTCCGAGAGGTCTCAACTAGGGAAAGACTGACGCGCAACCCTGCTTTCGATCTTGCCCGCGTGGCGAGAAGTGGACTATACCTGTCGGCACCTCAAGCGGGGCCCTCACACGGAGCCGCTGGCGGTAGCACGACCAGTACGACCCCAGCTTCAACTGACCCGCGGTGTCGGGCCCTTCGTCCGACGGGCGAGCTGACGGGAGACCGGTACACCGCCTGAGTCCTGGAGAAGGCGAGGACTTGAGCATGGGATCCACCCACGTCAACCGTCGTGATCTGATCAAGCGCACCGCGGCAGTCGGCCTTGTCGCCGCCCCCGGAATGGGGCTTCTCAGCTCCTGCGCGAGCGGCGGCGGCGAGAACGAGGACAAGGTCGACAAGGGCAAGAAGAGCAAGGACAACCCGCTGGCGGTCAACAAGGACGCCAAGCTCGAAGTCGTCATCTTCAACGGTGGATACGGCGATCAGTACGCCAAGGACAACCACACGGTCTACGAGAAGTCCTTCGGCCAGGTCGAGCACGTCAAGACCCAGAAGATCCGCACCAAGATGCAGCCGCGGATGGTGAAGGGCAACCCGCCGGACGTGATCAACAACTCCGGCGCCGAGAACATGGACATCGCGAGTCTGATCAAGGACGAGCAGGTCATGGATCTCGAACCGCTGCTGGACGCGCCTTCCCTCTTCGACCCGTCGAAGAAGGTGCGCGACACCCTTCTCCCCGGAACCGTCGAGAAGGGGCAGTTCGGCAGCGACAAGATGTACCAGCTCAACTATTCCTTCACCGTCTACGGCGTCTGGTATTCCAAGACCGCGCTGGAGAAGCTGGACCTCGAATACCCCAAGACCTGGGACGAGATGCTCGCCGCCTGCGCCAAGGCGAAGAAGGAGGGCATCGCGGGCTGGACGTACGCGGGCAAGTACCCGTACTACTTCGCCTTCACGCTGTACCCGTTCTTCACGAAGATCGGCGGCCAGGAGGTCATGAAGGCCATCGACAACCTGGAGCCCAACGCCTGGAAGCACGACGCCGTCAAGAAGGCGTTCGAGGCGTACCACGAGCTGTACGCCAAGGGCTACATCCTCAAGGGCACCCCCGGCATCGACCACATCCAGTCCCAGACCCAGTGGAACAAGGGCAAGGCGCTCTTCCTCCCGAACGGCTCCTGGGTGGAGAACGAGGCCAGGAAGACCACGCCCAAGGACTTCGAGATGACCGTGGCCCCGCCCTCCAGCCTCGACACGTCCGACGCCATGCCCTTCGAGACCGTCTACGCCGAGGCGAGCGAGCCCTTCATGGTCCCGGCCAAGGCGAAGAACGTCGAGGGCGGCATGGAGTGGCTGCGCATCATGCTGGGCAAGCAGTCCACACAGAACTTCAGCGAGCAGGTGTCGGCGCTCACCTGTGTCGACGGCGCGGCCGAGGGGCTGGACCTGAAGCCGGGGCTCTCCTCGGCGCAGCAGATCCTCAAGGCCGCCGGTGAGAACGTGGTGGGCCCCCGCATCCAGGACTGGTACCTGGAGCTGCACAAGGACAAGATCGGCGGCGCCATCGCCTCGATGATGTCGGGCGACATCGAACCGGACGAGGCCATCAAGCGCTGCCAGAAGGCGGCCGACGACGTGGCCAAGGACGACTCCATCAAGAAGTACAAGCGCTGATCCGGAGCCGGCCCGCCGGTCCGGCGGGCCGGCCTCCGACCGGGCACGGCACGGGTATCCATCGGTTCAATGCTGAGTACGGAGCGGGGCGGCATGGCGAACGATCTCCGGACGGTGGGGAAGACCACGGGTCCGGCACCGGAACGACAGGGCGGCGCCGCGCGCACCAGGGCGGCCTTCCCACTGCTCGTGGCGGCCTTCCTGCTGCCGCCCCGCGCCACCCCGGAGAGGGTGCGCAGGGACCCGCGCTACCGGACACTCGACAAGTACCGCTTCATCTGCTGGTTCCTGCTGCTGCCGCTGGTGATCTACGCGGTCTTCGTGATCTCGCCGTTCTTCCAGGCGTTCTACTACTCACTGACCGACTGGACGGGCTTCAGCAGCGAGTTCAGCTTCGTCGGGCTGGACAACTACACCCGGATGATGGACGACTCCACGTTCTGGGCGGCGATGCAGCACAGCCTCATCCTGCTCATCGTGGCCCCCGTCGTCACCCTGGCGCTCGGCCTCTTCTTCGCCTTCATGCTCCAGGCGGGCGGGCGGCACAAGAAGAACGAGGTCATCTCGGGCGTCCGCGGCTCGAAGTTCTACAAGAACGTCTACTTCTTCCCGCAGGTCATCTCCGTCGCCATCATCGGTGTCGTCTGGGGCGCGATGTACGACCCCATCACGGGGCCGATCAACGAGGTGCTGCGCACCGTGGGCCTCGGGGCGCTCGCGCAGAACTGGCTCGCCGACCCCACCTTCGCGCTCGCCTCGGTGCTGTTCGTCGTCTGCTGGATGTTCGTCGGCTTCTACGTGGTGCTGTTCTCCGCCGCCATGGGCTCCATCCCGAAGGACATCTACGAGGCGGCGCTGCTGGACGGCGCGAGCAGGCCCAAGACCTTCTTCAAGGTCACCCTGCCGCTGATCTGGGACACGGTGCAGACCGGCTGGATCTACATGGGCATCCAGGCGCTCGACTGCTTCGCCGTCGTGCACATCATGACCATCAACAAGGGCGGTCCCGGCGACTCCACCCTGGTCACCCCGGTCTACCTCTACAAGAAGGCGTTCGACTCGGGGCAGGCGGGCTACGCCACCGCGATCGGCGTCGTGCTGCTGCTGGTCACCATGGTCTTCGCCGGGGTCATGATGCTGCTGAGCCGCCGCGACCGGATCGAGTACTGAAGTGAGCGGGGAGATTCGAGGAATGAACGCTATCCAGCCCGCCGAGGCGCCCGGGGAAGCGGACCGGGCCGACGGCAAGCCCCTCGCCTCCGGCACCGGCACCGGGCCCGGCGCGAAGGGTGGGGGCCGCGAAGGGCGTGCCCGGATCGGCACCGAGGGCGCCACCCTCAACGTCTTCGCCAACGGCTTCCTCATCCTGTGGAGCGTGATGGCGGCCGGGCCCCTGCTGTGGGTCATGGTCAACTCGCTGCGGAAGTCGGCGGAGATCGAGGGCAAGCCCTTCGGCTGGCCCACCGCGTTCAGCATCGAGAACTTCACCAACGCGTGGAGCGACGCCAACATCGGCGAGTACGCCCTCAACTCGGCGCTGGTGCTGTGCGGTTCGCTGCCCGGCACCATGCTGCTGGGCTCGATGGCGGCCTACGTCATCGCCCGCTTCGCGTTCCCCGGCAACCGTGTCATCTATCTGCTGTTCGCGGGCGGGATGATGTTCCCCATCATCCTGGCGGTCGTGCCGCTGTTCTTCGTGATGGACAACTTCGGGCTGCTGGACACGAAGCAGGGCCTGATCCTGGCGTACATCGCCTACTCACTGCCGTTCACGACCTTCTTCATGACGGCGTTCTTCCGCACCCTGCCGGGATCGATCGCGGAGGCGGCCACCATCGACGGCGCCTCGCACCTGCGGACCTTCTTCCAGATCATGCTGCCCATGGCCAAGCCCGGCCTGATCAGCATCGGCATCTTCAACTTCCTGGGCCAGTGGAACCAGTACTTCCTCCCCCTGGCCCTGAACAGCGAGAGTTCCCACCAGGCCCTGCTGACCCAGGGCCTGGCCGAGCTGTCCGTGAACCAGGGCTACGAGGGGGACTGGGGTGCCCTCTTCGCGGGGCTGACGGTGGCCATGCTGCCCATCCTCGTCGTCTACATGGTCTTCCAGCGCCAGGTGCAGCAGGGCCTGACGGCGGGCGCGGTGAAGTAACCGGGCGCGACGAGGCAGGGGGACCGTTCACAGCACGGACCCAGACCGTCACGGGGCGGACCGGAGCCTGGAGCACCAGGGCCGGTCCGCCCCCTGCGACGTCCGCTCACCCTCCGTAGAATGCCTCTCGGATGAGCGCCCTCGTGGCCGAAGCACGCTCAAGGTCTTGACGGGGGAGAACCGCTCGGGCTCTGCTTAGAGTTCAGATGTTGGAAACAGGCCGTATCCCATCGACGCGGTACGGCAGACGGGGCGGCGGTCGTGCCGGCCGTCGAGGCGGGAGTGGAACAGTGGTCGAGACTCCGGGCTCGCAGTCTTCGCTGCACCGGGCGAATCTGGAGCGGGTCGTACGGGCCGTACGGATGGCCGGATCGCTCACCCAGGCGGAGATCGCCCGGAGCACAGGGCTGTCGGCCGCCACCGTCTCCAATATCGTCCGGGAGCTGAAGGACGGCGGAACGGTGCAGGTCACGCCCACCTCCGCCGGGGGCCGCAGGGCCCGCGCCGTGTCGCTGAGCGGCGACGCGGGCACCGTCGTGGGCGTCGACTTCGGGCACTCGCACCTGCGGGTCGCCGTCGGCAACCTCGCGCACCAGGTGCTCGCCGAGGAGGCCGAGCCCATCGACGTGGACGCCTCGGCAGCCGAGGGCTTCGACCGCGCCGAGCAGCTCGTCCAGCGCCTCATCGCCACGACGGGCATCAGCCCCGAGAAGCTCATCGGCGTCGGCCTCGGCGTCCCCGGACCCATCGACGTGGAGACGGGCGCGCTGGGCTCCACGTCGATCCTCCCGGGATGGGCGGGCACGAACCCGCGCGAGGAGCTGGCATCGCGCCTCGGCGTCCCCGTCTACGTCGACAACGACGCCAACCTCGGCGCGCTCGGCGAGCAGGTGTGGGGCAACGGGCGCGGCTCGGCCGACCTCGCGTACATCAAGGTGGCGAGCGGCGTCGGCGCCGGGCTGGTGATCAACGGCCAGATCTACCGCGGCCCCGGCGGCACGGCGGGCGAGATCGGGCACATCACCCTCGACGAGTCGGGCCCCGTCTGCCGCTGCGGCAACCGCGGCTGCCTGGAGACCTTCACCGCGGCCCGCTATGTGCTGCCCCTGCTGCACTCCAGCCACGGCACGGACCTGACCATGGCCCGCGTGGTCCAGCTCGCGCGTGACGGCGACCCGGGCTGCCGCCGGGTGATCGCCGACGTGGGGCGGCACATCGGCAGCGGCGTCGCCAACCTCTGCAACCTGCTCAACCCCTCCAAGGTGCTGCTCGGCGGGGACCTCGCGGAGGCCGGTGACCTGGTGCTCGACCCGGTGCGCGACTCCGTGGCCCGCTACGCGATCCCCAGCGCCGGGCGTCAGCTCACCGTGGTCCCCGGCACGCTCGGGGGCCGCGCCGAGGTGCTGGGCGCGCTGGCGCTGGTGCTGAGCGAGATGGGTGACGCGACGCTGCTGGACGCCGCCGCCGCTGCCGGGTTCGGCACGGGAGAGGGTGCGGGCGAGGGCGCCGCGTCGGACGGTTCCCAGGAGCGGCCGCGCGAGGGGCGGGAGCCGGGCCGTACGGGCGCCGCACAGCCCGCCGGGCCCCCGGACACGGCGGTGGCCGCGGCCTCGGTCTGACGCCCCCCGGTGGGGGCGGGTGACGCCGCGCACGGTTGCGCGGCGTCACCACAGAGAGCGCTTTTGTGTTCATGCACATAACGAATGGCATCGTTGCCGTCTCGTTAAGGATTTACTTCTTGACGCTTGCGTAGCCTGCGAGTTGACTTCCAGCCACCTCGGCCGCAACGACGCGGCCTCGTCAGGGAGGTTGGAACCCCATGAACGCAAAGATGCGTCGCGTCGTCATCGGTACGGCTGCCGTCTCGATGGCCCTGTCCCTCGCCGCGTGCGGCAAGGCGGGCGGCGGCGACGGTGAAGGCGGCGGTGGAGACAACAAGACCATCGGGCTTCTCCTGCCCGAGAACAAGACCACGCGCTACGAGACCTTCGACCGTCCGTACATGGAGAAGAAGATCAAGGCGCTGTGCTCGGACTGCAAGGTCAAGTACAACAACGCCACGCAGGACACCGAGACCCAGAAGAAGCAGTTCGACGCCCTCATAACCCAGGGCGTCAAGGTCATCATCCTCGACGCGGTGGACGCGCAGGCCACCAAGTCCTGGGTCGACCGGGCGGCGAAGAAGGGCGTCAAGGTCGTCGCCTACGACCGCCTCGCCGAGGGCGACATCTCCGCCTACGTCTCCTACGACAACGAGAAGATCGGCGAGCTCCAGGGCCAGGGCCTCGTCGAGGCGATGGGCGACAAGGCCAAGGACGCCAACGTCGTCATGATCAACGGCTCGCCGACCGACCCGAACGCGGCCCTCTTCAAGAAGGGCGCGCACAGCGTCCTCGACAAGGAGGTCAAGGAGGTCGTCTACGAGCAGGACATCCCGGACTGGTCCCCGGACGAGGCCAACAAGAAGATGGGCGCCGCCATCACCAAGCTGGGCAAGGACGGCTTCGACGGCGTCTACTCGGCCAACGACGGCATGGCGGGCGGCATCGCCACCGCCATGAAGAAGTCCGGCGTCAAGGACGTCCCGCTGAGCGGCCAGGACGCCGAACTCGCCGGTCTCCAGCGCCTCGTGAGCGGCGACCAGAGCTTCACCATCTACAAGGCGATCAAGCCCGAGGCCGAGACGACCGCCGAGATCGCGGTCAAGCTCCTCAAGGGCGAGAAGATCGACTCCCTCACCCCGAAGAAGGTCGACAGCAAGAGCCAGGACGGTGTCCCGTCCCAGCTCTACAGCGCCAAGATCGTGACCAAGGACAACATCAAGGACACGATCATCAAGGACAAGGTGTACAAGGTCGGCCAGATCTGCACCAAGGAATTCGCCTCGGCCTGCAAGGACGCGGGCCTGCTGTAAGCGGTACGCCCTACTTGGCGAAGCCGTACGCGGCGAGCCGTGAGCGGTGAGCCCCGAGCGGGTGAGCCGTACGGCGCGTCGGCCGCGCCGGCCGCGTCGCGGAGTACGGGAGCAGGACCGCACCCGCGGTCCTGCTCTCCGCCGCGCGGGGGAGGCCGCCGTGGCGGGGGAGGCACGGCGCGGCGCACCCGCAGTCCTCATTTCTGAAAGAAAGATCGGAGCAGGCCAAGTGCCTAACGAACCCGTGCTGGCGCTGCGCGGAATCTCCAAGCGGTTCGGTGCCGTACAGGCGCTCACCGAGGTGGACCTGGAGGTCCGCACCGGTGAGGTCGTCGCCCTCGTCGGCGACAACGGCGCCGGGAAGTCCACGCTCGTCAAGACCATCGCAGGCGTCCACCCCATCGACGACGGGAACATCGAGTGGGAAGGGCGCTCCGTCGCCATCCACCGCCCGCACGACGCGCAGGAACTCGGCATCGCCACCGTCTACCAGGACCTGGCGCTGTGCGACAACCTCGACGTCGTCGCCAACCTCTTCCTCGGCAGCGAGGTGCGGCGCTCGGCCGTGCTGGACGAGATCGCCATGGAGAAGCGCGCCAAGGAGCTGCTGGACACCCTGTCCATCCGCATCCCCAGCGTCCGCATCCCCGTCGCCTCGCTCTCCGGCGGGCAGCGGCAGGTCGTCGCCATCGCCCGCGCGCTGATCGGCGACCCCAAGGTCGTCATCCTCGACGAGCCCACGGCGGCCCTCGGCGTCGAGCAGACCGCGCAGGTCCTCGACCTGGTCGAGCGGCTGCGCGAGCGCGGCCTCGCCGTCATCCTCATCAGCCACAACATGGCCGACGTCCAGGCCGTGGCCGACCGGGTCGCGGTGCTGCGCCTCGGCCGCAACAACGGTGTCTTCCCGGTCGCCAGCACCTCCCACGAGAAGATCGTCGCGGCGATCACCGGCGCCTCGGACAACGCGGTCACCCGCCGTCAGGCCCGCACCAGCGAGGGCTCCAAGGAGGGGTCGAAGTGAGCGACACCGTGAACACGGACAAGGGCGGCAGGGGCGCCTCCGCCGCCGGACCCGTCCCCGCCGACGCGAACGGCGCGGCGCCCGCGGCCGTCGACCCCCGGCTGCTCGTGCGCGAACAGGGCTTCGCGGGCTACTGGACCGACTTCAAGCGCCGCATGCGCGGCGGCGAGCTGGGCTCGCTGCCCGTCATCCTCGGCCTCATAGCCATCGCGGTCATCTTCCAGTCGCTGAACAGCAGCTTCCTCTCCGCGGGAAGCCTGAGCGACATCGGCGTCTACATCGCCGGTACGGGCATCATGGCGACGGGCATCGTCTTCGTCCTGCTGCTCGGCGAGATCGACCTGTCGGTCGGCTCCGTCGCGGGCGTCGGCGCCGCCGTGTGGGCCGTGCTCAGCGTCACGCACGGTGTCAACGACTGGCTCTCGGTGATCCTCGCCATCGGCGCGGGCCTCCTCATCGGCGCCCTCCATGGGTTCTTTTTCGCCAAGGTGGGCGTGCCCGCGTTCGTCGTCACACTGGCGGGCTTCCTGGGCTGGAGCGGGCTCCAGATCTGGCTGATGGGCGCCGAGGGAAGCATCAACACCCCCGGCGGCAGCATCGTCGAGGACCTCACCGGCTACTACTTCGAGGACATCGCCGCGGGCTACGGCCTCGCCCTCGTGGCCGTCCTCGCCTACGCGGGCGCGCTGCTCCTGGACGCGAAGCGGCGCCGCGCCGCGGAGCTGCCCTTCCGGCCCATGAGCGAGATCGCGCTGCGCACGGGTGTGGTCGCGGTGGTCGCGTTCGTCGCCGCTTACGTCCTCAACCAGTCGCGCGGCCTGCCGCTCGCCCTGGTGGTCTTCCTGGCCGTCCTGGTCATCGCGGACTTCGTGGTGCGGCGCACCACCTACGGGCGGCAGATCTTCGCCGTCGGCGGCAACGCGGAGGCCGCGCGGCGCGCGGGCATCAACGTCGAACGCGTCCGGATCAGCGTCTTCGCCATCGCGGGCATGCTCGCCGCCTTCGGCGGGCTGTTCATCGCCAGCCTCTCGGGCGGTGCGACGAAGAGTCTCGGCGCGGGGAACACGCTGATGAACGTCATCGCGGCAGCGGTCATCGGAGGCACCAGCCTCTTCGGCGGGCGCGGCAAGATCTGGTCGGCGCTGCTCGGCATTCTGGTGATCCAGTCCATTCAGCAGGGGCTGAATCTGCTCGGGATGGCGAGCGAGATCCAGTACATGATCACGGGTGCGGTGCTGTTGGCCGCCGTCGTGATCGACTCGCTCTCGCGGCGCACGCAGAAGACGGCGGGCCGCACGTAGGGGGCCTACGGCCCCGTTCCGCCGACAACCCCGCCAAGGGTGCCCCTTGTCACCTCTGAGGGGCACCCTTCCCTTCGCGGGGTGCTGCCTGGCCGTAGCCACCGGCCCGCACCCGAAAGCGGCGGCGAACCCCCACAAACCCGGCGCGGGACCCTACGGCACCCACTTCGCCGGTCAACCGTCCCGGGCAATCACCCCGACAAGGGGCGCCCCCCCCGGTTTCCTTCCGCGCCCCGCGAAGGGGACCCGTTTGCGTGACCGAGATCGCACAGGGCGATCTCCGTCGCCGCGTACGGAACATTAGACTCGTCGGAATCGGCACAAGGAACCGCACAAGCACAGCCCGAACGGCACAGATGGCACAGCTCGACATCTCGACATGTGCGACAGCAAGGAGGTACGGGTGGCGCTGCTGACCCGCATCACGGGACCGCGCGATCTCGACCGGCTCACTCCGGAGGAGCTGGAGCGGCTGGCTGGAGAGGTCCGGGCCTTCCTCGTCGACTCGGTCGCCAAGACCGGCGGACACCTGGGGCCCAACCTCGGCGTGGTCGAGCTGACCATCGCCCTGCACCGGGTCTTCCACTCCCCCCAGGACAAGGTGCTCTTCGACACGGGGCACCAGTCCTACGTGCACAAGCTGCTCACGGGCCGCCAGGACTTCTCCAGGCTGCGCGCGAAGGGCGGCCTCTCCGGCTACCCGTCGCGCGCCGAGTCCGAGCACGACATCATCGAGAACAGTCACGCCTCCACCGTCCTCGGCTGGGCGGACGGCCTCGCCAAGGCGAACGAGGTGCTCAAGAAGGACGACCACGTCGTGGCCGTCATCGGTGACGGCGCGCTCACCGGTGGCATGGCGTGGGAGGCCCTGAACAACATCGCCGCCGCCAAGGACCGCCCGCTCGTGATCGTCGTGAACGACAACGAGCGCTCGTACGAGCCGACGATCGGCGGCCTCGCGAACCACCTGGCGACGCTGCGCACCACCGACGGCTACGAGCGGTTCCTGGCCCGGGGCAAGGAGGTCCTCAACCGGACCCCCGTCGTCGGCAAGCCCCTCTACGAGACGCTGCACGGCGCCAAGAAGGGCCTGAAGGACTTCATCGCGCCGCAGGGCATGTTCGAGGACCTGGGCCTGAAGTACGTCGGCCCGATCGACGGCCACGACATCGCCGCCGTCGAGTCCGCGCTCCAGCGCGCCAAGCGCTTCGGCGGCCCCGTCCTGGTGCACTGCCTCACGGAGAAGGGCCGCGGCTATCAGCCCGCGCGGCAGGACGAGGCCGACCAGTTCCACGCGGTCGGCGTCATCCACCCGGACACGGGCCTGCCGGTGAAGTCCTCCGGCGCCGACTGGACCTCGGTCTTCGGCGAGGAGATGGTCAAGCTCGGCCGGGAGCGCGAGGACATCGTCGCCATCACGGCGGCCATGATGCGCCCCGTCGGCCTGCACGGCTTCGCCCAGGCGTACCCGGAGCGGGTCTACGACGTGGGCATCGCCGAGCAGCACGCCGCGGTCTCGGCCGCCGGGCTGGCCACAGGCGGCCTGCACCCGGTCTTCGCGGTGTACGCGACGTTCCTCAACCGCGCCTTCGACCAACTGCTGATGGACGTGGCGCTGCACCAGTGCGGCGTCACATTCGTGCTGGACAGGGCGGGGGTCACCGGCTCGGACGGCGCCTCGCACAACGGCATGTGGGACATGTCGATCCTCCAGTGCGTCCCCGGGCTGCGCCTGTCAGCGCCGCGCGACGCCGATCAGTTGCGCGCCCAGTTGCGCGAGGCGGTCGACGTGGACGATGCACCGACCGTCGTGCGCTATTCGAAGGGCGCTGTCGGCCCCGCCGTCCCCGCCGTGGCCCGTATCGGCGGCATGGACGTGCTGCGCGAGGCGGATGCCGCACGCCCGGACGTGCTGCTGGTGTCCGTGGGCGCGCTGGCGCCGATGTGCCTGGAGATCGCCGGCCTGCTGGACAAGCAGGGCATCTCCACGACGGTCGTGGACCCGCGCTGGGTCAAGCCCGTCGACGAGGCGCTGGCGCCGCTGGCCGACCAGCACCGGGTCGTCGTCACCGTCGAGGACAACAGCAGGGCGGGCGGCGTCGGCTCCGCCGTGGCGCAGGCGCTGCGCGACGCGGGCGTGGACGTGCCGCTGCGCGACTTCGGCATCCCGGAGCGCTTCCTCGACCACGCCTCGCGGGGCGAGGTCATGGCGGAGATCGGGCTCACCGCGCCGGACATCGCCCGTCAGGTGACGGGTCTGGTGGCCCGCATCGACGGCCGCTACGACACGGAGACCGCGGGCGCGGGGCGCGAGGCGGCCCGCGACTGACACCACCGCGCGCGACGCGAGGCCCGGCCCGTAGACCGGTGCCGCCGCGCCGCACGTGAGCCCCGTGCCGATGGGCCGTCCGGACCCCGTGAGGGTGAACCGGGCGGCCCATCGGTGTGCGCGGGGTATGCGTCTCATCGGGTGAAGTCGGCAGGTGACGGCGCGAAGGGCCCCGCCGGTGTGCCGATCCATTCCCCACGACCGTCCAGCGGCGCGGAGGAAGCAGATGAGCGGTGCACAGCGAAGGCCAGGGAGCGGGAGCGGCGGACGAGGCGGCTGGTTCCGGACGAAGTCGGTCGAGCAGTCGATCCAGGACACGGAGGAACCGGAGCACGCGCTGAAGAAGTCGCTCAGCGCGTTCGACCTCGTGGTCTACGGCGTCGGCGTCATCGTCGGCACCGGGATCTTCGTCGTCACGGGCACCGTCGCCAAGGACTACGCGGGTCCCGCGGTGGCGATCTCCTTCATCGTCGCCGCGCTGGTGTGCGGACTGGCCGCGCTCTGCTACGCGGAGTTCGCCTCGACGGTCCCGGTCGCCGGATCCGCGTACACCTTCTCGTACGCCTCGCTCGGCGAGCTGCCCGCCTGGATCATCGGCTGGGACCTCGTCCTGGAGCTGGCGCTGGGCGCCGCCACCGTGGCGGGCGGCTGGTCGCAGTACGTGGGCACGCTGCTCGACAACCTCGGCCTCACCGTCCCCGAGGCCCTCACCCATTCCGGTGACGGCTTCGGCTTCGACATCCTCGCCGCCGCGCTGGTGCTCGCGATCACCGCGGTGCTGGTGGTGGGTATGAAGCTCTCGGCGCGCATCACCTCGGCTGTCGTCGCCGTGAAGATCACGGTGGTGCTCCTCGTGATCATCGCGGGCGCCTTCTTCATCGTCGGCGACAACTACTCGCCGTTCATCCCGCCCGAGCAGCCCACCGAGGAGGGCACCTCGGGGCTGCTCACCCCGCTCTCCCAGCTCATCTTCGGCTTCACCCCCTCGCACTTCGGCGTGATGGGCATCTTCTCCGCAGCCGCCGTCGTCTTCTTCGCCTTCATCGGCTTCGACATCGTGGCCACGGCGGCCGAGGAGACGAAGAACCCGCAGCGCGATCTGCCGCGCGGCATCTTCGGCTCGCTCGCGGTGTGCACGCTGCTCTACGTCGCCGTCTCGCTGGTGGTGACGGGCATGCGCGAGTACTCGAAGCTGGAGAGCGACGCGCCCCTCGCCTCCGCCTTCAAGGCGGTCGGGCAGCCCTTCTTCTCCGGGCTGATCTCGTTCGGCGCGGCGGTCGGCCTCACGTCGGTCGTGATGATCCTGCTGCTCGGACAGACCCGGGTCTTCTTCGCGATGAGCCGCGACGGGCTGCTGCCCCGGTCGTTCTCGCGGGTGCACACCCGCTACGGCACGCCGTACCGTTCCACCGTCCTGCTCGGCGTCCTCGTCGCGCTGATCGCGGGCTTCTTCACGGTGACGGAGCTGACGGAGATGGTGAACATCGGCACCCTCTTCGCCTTCCTCGTCGTCGCGCTCGGCGTGATCCTGCTGCGTCGTACGCGTCCGGAACTGCCGCGCGCGTTCCGTACGCCGTTCGTGCCCGTGCTGCCGGTCGTGTCGGTGCTGGCCTCGCTGTGGCTGATGCTGAACCTCAGCGTCGAGACGTGGCTGCGGTTCGCGGTCTGGATGGCGCTGGGCATGGTCATCTACGCCGTGTACGGGCGCCACCACAGCAGGCTGCGCCTCATGGGCGACGTGGGTTCCGGCTCCGGCTCCGGTTCCGGTTCTGGCGGCGGGGGTGCGCGGTAGCGGAGGTTCCGCTCGGGGGACGGTGCCCACCGCGCCGACTGAGGCCCATCCTCCGCTTCCGCTCCCGTGGGCCCTCTTCCAGAGGGGACCGCGAGGCCGGATAAGTTGGGGCGCATGCCGTCCGCCGCCGAGCCCCCGCGCGCGCCGTCGTCCTCCGTGGACACGCGGCCGTCGACGGACAAGGCGACGCGCGGCAGTACCCGCGAGGGCCACGTACCCGAGCCGCGTCGCGACACCGGGGCCGCGCCCAGCACACCGGGGCCGCACCCACGGGACACACCGGACGCCGTCCCCGTCGCGGGCCCGTCACGCCGCCGCTACTGGGCGCTGCTGCTGCCCGCGCTCACGCTCCTCGCCCTCGTCACCCGCCTGCCCTCCTTCGCGCGCCCGCTCTGGAACCCCGACGAGGGCTTCCTCGCGACCCAGGCGCGGATGCTCGCCGACGGCGGCACGCTCTACGACACCGTCGTCGACCGCAAACCCCCGCTGCTGCCCTGGCTCTACCAGGGCGCGTTCGCGCTCGCAGGGGACGAGTCGCTGTGGCCGCTGAAGGCGGCTGCCGTGCTGGCCGTGGCCGTGGGCGCCGCGTTCACCGCCTCGCTGGCCGGGCGGCGCTGGGGGGACCGGGCGGGCTGGACGGCCGGTGTGCTGTACGTCCTGCTCACCATCGGGCTCAACCCCGAGGACACCCAGGCGGCGACCTTCGAGGTGTTCATGCTGCCGTGGACGGCCGCCGCCGTGTGGTGCGCGGACCGGCGGCGGTGGGCGTGGGCCGGGATCGGCATCGCCGGAGCGGTGCTCACAAAGCAGACCGGTGGTGCCGTGCTGCTGCCGGTGCTCGTGCTGCTGTGGCGGGCCCCCGCACCCCGGCTCCCCGGTCTGGCGCGGCTGGCGGCCGGAGCGGTGCTCCCGGTCGCGATCACCGCTCTCGCCTTCGGCCCCGGCCGCTTCCTCTACTGGATGGCGACGGGATCCGGCGCGTACGCCTCCGTCGAGGGCGCCGGACTGCGAGCCCTGGCCCGTGCACTGGCCAGCACCGGCGTGCTGGCGCTCGCCTGCGCGCCGTTCCTGGTGGCGCTCGTACACCTGTGGCTGCGGCGGCGGCGCCCTGAGTGGTCCGCCGACCTGTGGGCATGGCTGGTGGCCTCGGCAGCGGCCATCGTGGTCGGCTTCCAGTTCTTCGGCCACTACTACCTCCAGCTCGTCCCGCCCCTCGCCCTCCTCGGTGCCTCCGTCCTGCGCGAGCTGCGGCGCCCGCGCCACGCGGACCTCGCGCTCGCGCTCACCTCGGTCATCGCCGCCGGGCACCTCGTCTGGGGCTACGCGGCGCCGCGCACCGAACTCGACCACGCCCAGCGCGTCGCGGCCGAGGTCCGCGCCCGCACCCAGCCCTCGGACCGCGTCCTGCTGTGGGGCATGCACCCCGAGGGCTACTGGCTCGCCGACCGCGCCCCCGCCTCCCGCTACCTCACCGCCGGGTTCCTCACCAACTTCAGCGGCGGGCGCGGGGGCGTACGGGTAGGGGAGCGGTACGCGATGGAGGGCGCCTGGCCGCACTTCCGCCGCGAACTGCGCGACACCCCGCCCACCCTCGTCGTCGACGACTCACGGGGCGCCCCATACGGCGTGGCCTCCACACCCACGCTCCGGAACTACCTGAAGCGGCACTACGACCGTGTTGGGGAGGTGGACGGCGCGGTGCTTTATGTGAGGGGAAACGGGGGGTTCTGGTTGTCCGGGGGTGTTGCGCGGGACGGTTCACCGGTGTGGTGGACACCGTAGGGTCCCGCGCTGATTTTTGCGCCGCAGCACGCCTGGGCGGGGTCCCCTGCGCGGGGCGGTTCGCCGTCTCCGGGTGCGGCTGTGTGGCTTCGGTGCGGTGTGTGGTGGGGGCCGGTGCCGTGGTGGGGTGTCTCCTCGGGCGGCGACAAGTGCGGGTCTCGTTTACGGGTTTCCTCCGGCACTCGTCGCCACCACTTGCGGGGACACCCCACCACGTCCCCTCCCACCCGGTGGCCGACTATCCGCCGGTGACCCCTCCGCTTGTCCCCATGCTGTGTGCCCGCACCTGACGGTACGGGCCCGGCCACCCCTGTTGTGGGCAGGCGTTCCGCATGGGGAGGGGGGCACCTCTCAGTGGTTGCTGGGGGAGGGTGGGCACAACCCACCCACCGGCCCGCAGCACGCGAACGAGACCCCAGGGGGGGCAATCGGGTAGGCGCACCCCGTGAAGGGGGTGTTGCGCGGGACGGTTGGCCCGTGAAGTGGGGACCGTAGGTCCCGCGCCGGGGGGATGCCCCGACCCACCCGGAGTGGCAGTGGGCCACCGGCGGGACGGGGACGCGGTGGGGTGTCCCCGCAAGTGGTGGCGACGAGTGCCGGAGGAAACCCGTAAACGAGACCCGCACTTGTCGCCGCCCGAGGAGACACCCCGGCGCGGCACCGGACACCCCGCACCCACGCGCCCACAACCCCAACGGAAACCCGGAATCACGCGGCGCAAGCCGCAAAGCACCGCACCACACGCCGCGCCGAAGCCACCCACCCGCACCCGGAACACAACGCAC
Organism: Streptomyces sp. NPDC054796; assembly: GCF_053611545.1. NCBI lineage: Bacteria > Bacillati > Actinomycetota > Actinomycetes > Kitasatosporales > Streptomycetaceae > Streptomyces > Streptomyces sp. NPDC054796. The sequence goes on from NZ_JBSHAO010000004.1 coordinate 73,455, forward strand.
CGCCCAGCGCAGCGCCCCGCACCCCGTGCAGCGGCACAAAAATCAGCGCGGGACCCTACAGTGCGCACCACACAGGCCAACCGTCCCGCGCAACACCCCCGACGAACCGGCAACCCCCGTTTCCTTCCGCATCCCGCGAAGGGAAAGGCTGGCGGACGCAGTCGTTCCGGGGCGATCATGCCTGGTATGCAAAGTGACCTCTTCAAGGACGAATACCTGGTCAAGGATCCGGTCGCGGCCGGGATGACGCTCCAGAACAACAAGTCCATCAAGTACGTGGTCAACGGCGAGTGCTACGCACGTCAGGGCGCCATGGTCGCGTTCCGCGGGAACCTCCAGTTCGAGAAGAAGGGCCAGGGCGTCGGCGGCTACATCAAGCGCAAGGTCACCGGCGAGGGCCTGCCGCTGATGGCGGTGCGCGGCCAGGGCGAGGCGTGGTTCGCGCACGAGGCGGCGAGCTGCTTCATCGTCGAGATGGCGCCGGGCGACGAGCTGAGCGTCAACGGCCGCCACGTCCTCGTCTTCGACGCGACGCTGTCCTACGACGTGAAGGTCGTCAAGGGAGCGGGCATGACCGGCGGCGGCCTGTTCAACAGCGTCTTCACGGGGCACGGCAAGCTCGGCCTGATCTGCGAGGGCGAGCCGATCGTGATCCCCGTGAGCCCGCAGGCGCCGGTCTACGTAGACACGGACGCGGTCCTGGGCTGGAGCGCCCGGCTGCACGCCTCGCTCCACAGGTCGCAGAGCTTCGGCTCCATGCTGCGCGGCGGTTCGGGCGAGGCGATGCAACTGGCCCTGGAGGGCGAGGGGTTCGTCATCGTCCGCCCGAGCGAGGCGCAGCCGCAGCAGCCCGGCACGCACTGAGCCGCGCCCGCGTCGGCGCACGCGGACGGGGACACACGAACGGTGCCCGTCCACCAGAGAGGTTGTGGACGGGCGCCGTTCGGGGCCCTGCGGCTCACCGGTTCAGCAGCTCACCGGTTCAGCAGCTCACCGGTTCAGCGCGCGCCGTTGGGCGCGCCCGTCACGCGGGAACGCTCGCGACGCCCGGCGCCAGGAACCGCTTTCCGGTCGCGCGCTCGCTGACGCCCTCGCGGTCCAGGTACGGCGTGATGCCGCCCAGGTGGAAGGGCCAGCCCGCGCCGGTGATCAGGCACAGGTCGATGTCCTGCGCCTCGGCGACGACGCCCTCGTCGAGCATGAGGCGGACCTCCTCGGCGATGGCGTTCAGCGCCCGCTCCCGCACCTGCTCCTCGGTGAGCGCGGTGTCCCCGGTCTCGAAGAGCGCGGCGACCTCCGGGTCCAGCTCCGGCTTGCCGGTGTCGTAGACGTAGAGGTTCCGCTTGCCGGCGGCGACCACGCGGCCCAGGTTCTCCGAGACGGCGAACCGGTCGGGGAACGCGGCGTGCAGCGTGCCCGAGACGTGGTGGGCCACGGCCGGGCCGACCAGCTCCAGCAGCACGATCGGCGACATCGGCAGCCCGAGCGGCGCCAGCGCGCGGTCCGCGACGTCGACGGGGGTGCCCTCGTCGATGGAGCGCAGCACCTCGCCCAGGAAGCGGGTCAGGACGCGGTTGACGACGAACGCCGGGGCGTCCTTGACGAGGACGGCCGTCTTCTTCAGCGACTTGGCCACCGAGAAGGCCGTGGCCAGCGACGCGTCGTCCGTCCGCTCACCCCGCACGATCTCCAGCAGCGGAAGGATCGCGACGGGGTTGAAGAAGTGGAAGCCGACGACCCGCTCGGGGTGCTTCAGCTTCGACGCCATCTCGGAGACGGACAGCGAGGAGGTGTTGGTGGCGAGGATGGCGTGCTCGGGCACGACCGCCTCGACCTCGGCGAACACCTGCTGCTTGACGCCCATCTCCTCGAAGACGGCCTCGATGACGAAGTCCGCGTCGGCGAAGGCGGTGGCCTTGTCCAGGGAGCCGGAGACCAGGCCCTTGAGGCGGTTCGCCTTGTCCTGGTTGACGCGGCCCTTCAGCAGCAGCTTGTCGATCTCCTCGTGGACATAGCCCACTCCCTTGTCGACGCGCTCCTGGTCGATGTCGGTCAGCACGACCGGCACCTCGAGGCGCCGCGCGAACAGCAGCGCGAGCTGCGAGGCCATCAGGCCCGCGCCCACGACGCCGACCTTGGTGACCGGGCGCGCGAGGGACTTGTCAGGGGCGCCCGCGGGGCGCTTGGCGCGCTTCTGCACCAGGTTGAACGCGTAGATCCCGCTGCGCAGTTCGCCGCCCATGATCAGGTCGGCCAGCGCCTTGTCCTCGGCCTCGAAGCCCGCGCGCAGGTCGCCGTTCTTGGCCTGGGCGATGATGTCGAGCGCGCGGTAGGCGGCCGGGGCAGCGCCGTGCACCTTGCTGTCCGCGATCTCCTTGCCGCGGGCCACGGCCTGGTCCCACGCCTCGTCGCGGTCGATCTCGGACCGTACGACCTCGATCTCGCCCTTCAGTACCGCGGCCGTCCAGCGCAGCGACTCCTCCAGGAAGTCGGCGCCCTCGAAGATGGCGTCGGCGATGCCCAGCTCGTAGACCTGCTTGCCCTTGAGCTGACGGTTCTGGTTGAGCGAGTTCTCGATGATGACCGAGACGGCGCGGTCGGCGCCGATCAGGTTCGGCAGCAGCGTGCAGCCGCCCCAGCCGGGCACCAGGCCGAGGAAGACCTCGGGCAGCGAGAACGCGGGGAGGGCCTGCGAGACGGTGCGGTAGTCGCAGTGCAGGCCGACCTCGACGCCGCCGCCCATGGCCGCGCCGTTGTAGTACGCGAACGTCGGGACGCCCAGCTTGCCCAGCCGCCGGAAGACGGCGTGTCCGCCCTTGCCGATGGCCAGCGCGTCCTCGTGGTTCGTCAGCACCTCGACGCCCTTGAGGTCGGCGCCCACGGCGAAGATGAACGGCTTGCCGGTGACACCGACACCGACGATCTCGCCCTCCTCGGCCTCCTTCTCCACCTGGTCGATGGCGAGGTCCAGCTTGGCGAGGGACTGGGCGCCGAAGGTGGTCGGCTTGGTGTGGTCCAGGCCGTTGTCCAGCGTGATGAGGGCGAACCTGCCCGCGCCCGACGGGAGGTCGAGGTGGCGTACGTGCGCCTCGGTGACGACCTCGTCGGGGAAGCGCTCGGCCGCGCCCTTCAGAAGCTCTGCGGTCTCGCTCACTTGCCTGCTCCCTCGAAGTGCGGGTTCTCCCAGATGACCGTTCCGCCCATGCCGAAGCCGACGCACATGGTCGTCAGGCCGTAGCGGACGTGCGGCTGCTCCTCGAACTGCCGCGCGAGCTGCGTCATCAGACGCACGCCGGACGAGGCCAGCGGGTGACCGTAGGCGATGGCACCGCCGTACTGGTTCACGCGCGGGTCGTCGTCGGCGATGCCGTAGTGGTCCAGCAGTGCCAGGACCTGTACGGCGAATGCCTCGTTGATCTCGAACAGGCCGATGTCGTCGATGCCCAGGCCTGCCTTGGCGAGGGCCTTCTCCGTCGACGGCACCGGGCCGATGCCCATGACCTCCGGCTCGACACCGGCGAACGCGTACGACACCAGGCGCATCTTGACCGGCAGGCCCAGCTCCTCGGCGACGTCCTCGGCCGCGATGAGCGAGGCCGTGGCGCCGTCGTTGAGGCCAGCGGCGTTGCCGGGCGTGACGCGGCCGTGGGCGCGGAACGGGGTCTTGAGCCCGGCCAGCATCTCCAGCGTGGTGCCGGGGCGCATCGGCTCGTCCTGGGTGGCCAGGCCCCAGCCGTTCTCGCCGCCCTCACCGGTGGTGCGCCGCACGGAGACGGGCACGAGGTCGGCCTGCACCTTGCCGTTGGCGTACGCCTTGGCGGCCTTCTCCTGGCTGCGCACCGCGTACTCGTCGGCCCGCTGCTTGGTCAGGTGCGGGAACCGGTCGTGCAGGTTCTCCGCCGTCATGCCCATGAACAGGGCCGACTGGTCGACGAGCTTCTCCGACACGAACCGGGGGTTCGGGTCGACGCCCTCGCCCATCGGGTGGCGGCCCATGTGCTCGACACCGCCCGCGACGACGACGTCGTACGCGCCGAACGCGATCGAACCGGCGGTCGTGGTCACCGCGGTCATCGCGCCCGCGCACATGCGGTCGATGGAGTACCCCGGCACGCTCTGCGGGAGCCCGGCGAGGATGCCGGCGGTGCGGCCCAGGGTCAGGCCCTGGTCGCCGATCTGGGTGGTCGCGGCGAGGGCCACCTCGTCGACGCGCTCCGGGGGCAGGTCCGGGTTGCGCCGGAGCAGCTCGCGGATGCACTTGACGACGAGGTCGTCCGCGCGGGTCTCGTGGTAAATGCCCTTGGGGCCCGCCTTGCCGAACGGGGTACGGACGCCGTCGACGAAGACGACGTCCCTAGCGGTACGAGGCACGTTGGCTCTCCTCCAGGTGCGGTACGTGTACGCCGGACGGCGCGTTTCCCACTCGCCATGCTACCCGTGGGTAACTGAGTGACAAGGGCTGCCCTGGTGGAGGGGCACACGTCACATTTCCCCGTGCGGAACGGGACCCTTCGTGGCCACCAGCACCCCCGCAAGGGTGCTGCGCGGCGTCCGTCGCCCCGCGAGGGGGCGTCAGGCCGAAGGGGCCGGGGCGGAGAGGGCCGTGGTGAGGAGGTCGGCCGTCTGGGCGACCTGCCACTCCCGCGCGCCAAGACCTCGCAGCGCCTCCCCGACAACCTCCACCGTTGCCTCCTTGGGAGGCGCCCAGCACAGCCGCCGCACGGTGTCAGGAGTCAGCAGATTCTCCTGCGGAAGGTTCAGCTCCTCGGCCCGCGCCGTCACCGCGGCCCGCGCCGCGGCCAGCCGCGCCGCGGCGGCCGGATCCTTGTCGGCCCAGGAACGCGGCGGCGGCGGCCCGTTCAGCGGCTGCCCCTGCTGCGGCAGCTCGGACTCGGGCAGCGCCTTGGCCCGGTCGACCGCGCTCTGCCACTGCTCCAGTTGCTTGCGCCCCATGCGGTTGCCGTAACCGGGCAGCGCGGCCAGCGCCTGCGCGTCCGCGGGCACGGCGAGCGCCGCCTCCACGATCGCCGCGTCGGTGAGCACCTTGCCGGGGGAGACGTCGCGCCGCTGCGCGATCCTGTCGCGGGCCGTCCACAGCTCCCGTACGACCGCCATCTGCCGTCGCCGCCGCACCTTGTGCATGCCGGACGTGCGCCGCCAGGGATCCTTGCGGGGCGGGGGCGGCGGGGCCGCGACGATCGCCGCGAACTCCTCGTGCGCCCACTCCAGCTTGCCCTGGCGCTCCAGCTCCTCCTCCAGCGCGTTGCGCAGGTCGACGAGCAGTTCGACGTCGAGTGCCGCGTACCGCAGCCAGGGCTCGGGCAGCGGCCGGGTCGACCAGTCGACGGCGGAGTGGCCCTTCTCCAGGGCGTAGCCGAGGACGTTCTCCACCATGGCGCCCAGGCCCACCCGGGGGAAACCGGCCAGCCGTCCGGCCAGCTCCGTGTCGAACAGCCGCCGCGGCACCATGCCTATCTCGCGCAGGCAGGGGAGGTCCTGCGTGGCCGCGTGCAGGACCCATTCGGTGTCCGCCAGGGCCGCGCCGAGCCCGGAGAGGTCGGTGCAGGTGACCGGGTCGACGAGGGCGCTGCCCGCGCCCTCGCGCCGGAGCTGGATCAGGTAGGCGCGCTGGCCGTAGCGGTAGCCTGAGGCGCGCTCGGCGTCGACGGCGACGGGACCCGAGCCCGTCGCGAACGCGGTGGTGATCTCCGCCAGTGCGTCCGCGTCCGCGGTCACGGGCGGAATGCCCTCGCGCGGCTCCAGCAAAGGGATCGGCGCCGGTCCGGAGTCGTCGGACGGGGCCTGAGCTGCGTTTGCTGATGCGGTCTCTTGGGCGTCGGTCACCAGTCAAGGGTATCTGTGTGCACGCAATGCGAAGCGCCCGCCGACGGAACGTTACGTCGACGAGCGCTTCCGGTACGTAAAGCGATCAGCGGGCGGATCGGTAAGCGGACCGGAGAAACGGATCAGTGGATGATGCCGGTCCGCAGCGCCACCGCGACCATGCCCGCGCGGTCGCCCGTGCCGAGCTTTCTGGCGATGCGCGCGAGGTGACTCTTGACGGTGAGGGCCGAGAGGCCCATCGAGACGCCGATGGCCTTGTTCGACTGGCCCTCCGCCACCAGCCGCAGTACCTCGACCTCGCGGCCCGACAGTTCGCGGAGGCCGCCGGGGTGGCCGGGGCCGCCGGGACCGCCGCCGGGACGTCGGTGCATCCGGGCCGCCGCGGCGCCGATGGGCGCGGCGCCGTGCCGGGTGGTCATGCCTCCGCCGAGGTTGTTGCGGGTGCCGGTGACGACGTAGCCCTTGACGCCGCCGGCGAGGGCGTTGCGCACGGCTCCGATGTCGTCGGCGGCCGACAGGGCGAGGCCGTTCGGCCAGCCCGCCGCCCGGGTCTCGGACAGCAGGGTGAGCCCCGAGCCGTCCGGGAGGTGGACGTCGGCCACGCAGATGTCACGTGGGTTTCCGACTCGGGGGCGGGCCTCCGCGATCGACGACGCCTCGATCACGTCCCGAACTCCGAGAGCCCAGAGGTGCCGGGTCACGGTGGAGCGGACGCGGGGGTCGGCAACGACGACCATGGCCGTCGGCTTGTTCGGGCGGTAGGCGACCAGGCTTGTGGGGTGCTCTAGGAGAACAGACACCGGGCCTCCTGAAGGGAGAGTGGCTGCGGAAATGCCGACTAGCCGCCCCCGGGGAAACGGGGGCGAGTCAGGGCGTTCCGTGTGGAAGGGTCATTGATTCCTTCGGCAGCTCACGCGCCCGCCTTTAGGGCATGATCACAAATCGGTGACCGATATTTTCTTGAATCGGGCATTCATCCGAAACGCCGGGTATCTGTCCGACCGTCGTCAGAGTGACTGCGGGCCGCGCCGTTGCGGAAGCTGGACCACCTGGACCGCGGAGTCGCCGTCGCCGTTCTCCGGGGGCAGTCCCGCGACCTGGCACAGCAGCTCGCACCAGGCGGACAGATGCGCCGCCACGTCAGGGACCGCGCCCTGGCCCTTCGGCCCGCACTGACCCGTCGGCCCGGCCTGGCCCGTCGCGCGCGGGGTCCAGCTCGCCCGGATCTCCAGCTCGGACTGCGGCTCACGCGAGGAGAGGCCGCCGAAGAAGTACGAGCCCGACCGGGTCACCGTCCCGCTCGGCTCCGTGTAGGGCGCTTCGCGTGCCTCCAGCGCGCCCGTGAGCCAGGACCAGGTCACCTCGGGCAACACGGGGTCCGTGGCCATCTCGGGCTCCAGCTCGGCGCGGATCAGCGTGACGACCCGGAAGGTGCCCTGCCACGGGTCCTGTCCGGCCGGGTCGTGGAGCAGCACGAAGCGCCCGTCGGCCAGCTCCTCCGCGTCAGCTTCAGCGCCGGCCGCGGTGACCGCCGCCTCCAGCGCGTACGCGTAGGGCGCGAGCCGCTTGGGGGCCGGAAGCTGTGAGAGCTGTACCTCCGGTCGCGGCCGGGCACTGTTCAGGGCCGCGACGGCCTGCCGGAACGGGAGCGGTACGTCGTCGCCGCCTGCCCCCTCCGTGCCACCGCCGGAACCCTCCGTCATCTGTGGTCGAGCCGCTGCCATGGGCGGAAGAGTAGGCGGAAGCGCGCGCTCAGCACGGTAGGGACACTCGTATAAGGGGCGTCGGCGGCAGGCGTGTTGGTTGACGGCCGCCTCCCCGCACGGGTTCCCGCACGCCCCCTCGCACGGGTTTCACCGACAAAGCGTCGCCAAGGGCGTGCCCCGGTGCGTGCGAGACTTTTGGGCGTGAGTGCCAACGACCGCCCCACGGGCCAGCCGAGCAATCCTGAGGACCTGAAGGACTCCGCCTTTCTGAGGGCGTGCCGCCGCGAGCCGGTGCCGCACACTCCGGTGTGGTTCATGCGGCAGGCCGGGCGTTCACTGCCCGAGTACCGGAAGCTGCGCGAGGGCATCGGCATGCTGGACTCCTGCATGCGCCCCGACCTCGTCACGGAGATCACCCTCCAGCCCGTGCGCCGCCACGGCGTGGACGCCGCGATCTACTTCAGCGACATCGTCGTCCCCCTCAAGGCGATCGGCGTCGAACTGGACATCAAGCCGGGCGTGGGGCCCGTCGTCGAGCGGCCGATCCGTACGCGCGCCGATCTGGAGCGGCTGCGGCCCCTGGAGCCCGGCGACGTCTCGTACGTCACCGAGGCCGTGCGCATGCTCACGGCCGAGCTGGGGGGCACCCCCCTCATCGGCTTCGCGGGCGCCCCCTTCACGCTGGCCAGCTACCTGGTCGAGGGCGGGCCCTCGCGCAACCACGAGCACACCAAGGCGCTGATGTACGGCGACCCGGAGCTGTGGGCCGATCTCCTGGACCGGCTGGCCGGCATCACGGCCGCCTTCCTCAAGGTGCAGATCGAGGCGGGCGCCTCGGCGGTCCAGCTCTTTGACTCCTGGGTGGGCGCCCTGTCGCCCGCCGACTACGTCCGCTCGGTGCGCCCCGCCTCGGCGAAGGTCTTCGACGCGGTCGCGCCGTACGGCGTGCCGCGCATCCACTTCGGCGTCGGCACCGGCGAACTGCTCGGGCTCATGGGCGAGGCGGGCGCCGACGTGGTCGGCGCCGACTGGCGTGTGCCGCTCGACGAGGCGGCCCGCAGGATCGGTCCGGGCAAGGCGGTCCAGGGCAACCTCGACCCCGCCGTCCTCTTCGCGCCCCGCGAGGCCGTCGAGACGCAGGCCGACCGCGTACTGGACGTGGCGAAGGGGCTGGAGGGGCACATCTTCAACCTCGGCCACGGGGTGCTGCCCGACACGGACCCCGAGGCGCTGACCCGGCTCGTCTCCTACGTCCACGAGCGGTCGGCGCGCTGACCCGCGTGCGCTGACGCCGACGCGCTGACCCGCCCGGGGGCCCGCCTCTCCGTCCGGGGTGCGCCGCCTACGCGCTCCCCGCCTCCCTGACTGCCGCTGCCGCCTTGCGCGCCGCGACCAGGACCGGGTCCCAGACGGGCGAGAAGGGCGGCGCGTAGCCCAGGTCGAGCGCCGTCATCTGGCCGACGGTCATGCGCGCCGTCAGCGCGACAGCGGCGATGTCCACGCGCTTGCCCGCGCCCTCGCGGCCGACGATCTGGGTGCCCAGCAGCCGCCCCGTCTCCCGCTCGGCGAGCATCTTCACCCGCATCGCGCGTGCACCGGGGAAGTAGCCGGCGCGGCTGGTCGACTCCGCCGTCACCGTGACGAACCGCAGCCCCACGGCCGACGCCTGCTTCTCCAGCAGCCCCGTACGGGCGATCTCCAGATCGCACACCTTGCTCACCGCGGTGCCCACGACACCGGGGAAGGTGGCGTAGCCGCCGCCCACGTTGGCGCCGATGACCTGCCCGTGCTTGTTCGCGTGCGTGCCCAGCGCGATGTGCCGGGTGCGGCCCGAGACCAGGTCGAGCACCTCCACGCAGTCGCCGCCCGCCCAGATGTTCTCGTGGCCGCGCACCCGCATCGCCAGGTCGGTCAGCAGCCCCCCGGAGTCGCCCAGCGGCAGCCCGGCGTCGCGTGCGAGGGTGGTCTCGGGCCGGACGCCGAGGCCGAGCACGACCACGTCAGCCGGGTACTCCGCGTCGTCGGTGAGCACCGCGCGGGCCCGGCCGTCGTCGCCGGTACGGACGCCGGTCACGGCCGTGCCGGTCACCGTCTCGATGCCGAGGCCGCACATGGCCTCGTGGACCAGCGCGCCCATGTCGGGGTCGAGCGTGGACATGGGCTGCTCGGCCTGGTCGAGGACGGTGACGCGGTAGCCGCGGCGCACCAGTGCCTCGGCCATCTCCACGCCGATGTAGCCCGCGCCGACGACCACGGCCCGCGGCCCTGACCCGTCGCCCCCGCTCCCGCTGCCCTTGTGTTCGTTCTTCTCCAGCGTGTCCAGCAGGGCCTGCCCGTCCTCCAGCGTCTGCACCCCGTGCACGCCCGGCGCGTCGATGCCGGGCAGCGGGGGCCGCACGGGGCGGGCTCCGGTGGCGATGACGAGGTCGTCGTACTCCGTCCAGGACTCGCCGCCGCCGCTATCGACGAGGTCGCGGGTGCGCACCCGCTGCCCCTCCGTGTCGATCGCCGTCACCTCGGTGAACATCCGCAGATGGATGCCGCGTTCGCGGTGCTGCTCGGGGGTGCGTGCGATCAGGTCGTCCGGGCCCTCGACGTCGCCGCCGACCCAGTAGGGGATGCCGCACGCGGAGTACGAGGCGAAGCCGCCGCGCTCGAACGCGACGATGTCCAGCTCCTCCCGGCCCTTGAGCCTGCGTGCCTGGGATGCCGCCGACATGCCCGCCGCGTCACCGCCGATGACCACCATCCGTCGCGCCGCCATGGTTCCCGCTCCCTTCGCCGTGCTGCCCAGTGCTGCCTCGCCGCTGCCGTCGTCCGGCTGACCGTGCGCCGTACCCGTCCGCCGTGCCCGTACTCGTGTCCACGTCGCGGGGGCCCGCGCCGCTCACACGCTATGCGTACCGACGGGCCGGAGTCCGGCGCCACAGCGCGTTCTGGGACAGTGGACTCATGCGTGTGATCGTGATCGGCGGCGGGATCTCCGGGCTGGCCGCGGCCCAGCGGCTGCTCGACGGCGGGGCCGGGGTGACCGTCCTGGAGGCGTCGGCGCGCTTCGGTGGCAAGCTGCTGACCGGCGACATCGCCGGAAGCGCCGCCGTCGATCTGGGCGCCGAGTCGATGCTCGCGCGGCGCCCCGAGGGCGTCGCGCTCGCCCGCGCCGCCGGGCTCGGCGAGGAGCTGGAGCCGCCCACGACGGCGAGCGCGGCGATCTGGTCCCGTGGCGCCCTGTGTCCGATGCCCAAGGGCCACGTCATGGGCGTGCCCGGCGACCCGTCGGCGCTCGAAGGACTGCTGTCCCGCGAGGGCCTCGCCCGCATCGCCGAGGACGAGGAGGCGCCGCGCACCGAGGTCGGCGACGACGCCGCCATCGGCGCCTACGTGGCCGAGCGGCTCGGGCCCGAGGTCGTCGACCGGCTCGTCGAACCGCTGCTCGGCGGCGTCTACGCGGGCGACGCCTACCGCATCTCGATGCGCGCCGCCGTCCCCCAGCTCTACGAGGCGGCGCGCGCCGAACGCTCGCTGCTCGCCGGGGTGCGCGGCATCCAGGAGCGGGCCGCAGCGCACGCCGCCACGGGCCCCGTGTTCATGGGCGTCCAGGGCGGCATCGGACGGCTGCCCGGCGCCGTCGCCGACGCCTGCCGCGCCGCGGGCGCCGACCTGCGTACGCACACCCCCGTACGGTCGTTGCGCCGCACGGGCGAGTGCTGGACCGTCGTCCCCGAACAGGGCCCGGCGCTCACCGCCGACGCCGTGGTCGTCGCCGTGCCCGCGCCCGTCGCGGCGCGGCTGCTGGCCGACGAGGCGCCCGCGGCGGCGCGCGAGCTGGAGACCGTCGACTACGCCTCCATGGCCCTGGTCACCATGGCCTTCCGCCGCCGCGACATGGCGCGCGTCCCCGAAGGCAGCGGTTTCCTGGTGCCACCCGTGGACGGGCGGAGCATCAAGGCGGCCACGTTCTCCGCCAACAAATGGGGCTGGGTCGCGCGCCAGGACCCGGAACTGTTCGTGCTGCGTACCTCGGTGGGCAGGTTCGGCGAGGAGGAGATCCTCAAGCGCGACGACGCCGAGCTGACGGACATCTCGCTGCGGGACCTGGAGTCGGCGATCGGCCTGACGGCCCGGCCCGTCGACGCGAAGGTGACCCGCTGGGACGGCGGCCTGCCGCAGTACCCCGTCGGCCACCCCGAGCGGGTGGCGCGCGTGCGCGCCGGGCTGGCGGACGCCCCCGGTGTGACGGTGTGCGGCGCCGCTTACGACGGCGTCGGCATCCCCGCGTGCGCGGCGAGCGGTGCCCGCGCCGCGGAGGAGACCCTGGCGTCGGCCGCCGGGGCGGACGAGCGAGAATAGGGCCATGACTGCTGCACCGGAGAAGACCGCCAACGCGGGCAAGAAGGCCAAGGACCTCAACGAGGTCATCCGCTACACCTTGTGGTCGGTCTTCCGGCTGCGGGACGTGCTGCCCGAGGACCGTGCGGGGTACGCGGACGAGGTCGAGGAACTGTTCGCCCAGCTTGCCGCGAAGGACGTCACCGTGCGTGGCACCTACGACGTCTCGGGGCTGCGCGCCGACGCGGACGTCATGATCTGGTGGCACTCGGAGACCTCCGAGGCGCTCCAGGACGCCTACAACCGCTTCCGCCGCACCAGGCTGGGCCGCGCGCTGGAGCCGGTCTGGTCGAACATGGCCCTGCACCGCCCGGCCGAGTTCAACAAGTCGCACATCCCGGCCTTCCTCGCCGACGAGGAGCCCCGCGCGTATGTGAGCGTCTACCCCTTCGTGCGCTCCTACGACTGGTACCTGCTGCCCGACGAGGACCGCCGCCGCATGCTCGCCGACCACGGCAAGATGGCCCGCGGCTTCCCCGACGTACGGGCCAACACGGTGCCCGCGTTCTCGCTCGGCGACTACGAGTGGATCCTCGCCTTCGAGGCGGACGAGCTGTACCGCATCGTCGACCTCATGCGGCACCTGCGCGGCTCCGAGGCGCGGCTGCACGTGCGCGAAGAGGTGCCCTTCTACACCGGGCGCCGCAAGCCCCTCGCGGAACTGGTCGCGGGCCTGGCCTGACGGCCCGACGCCCCGGCCGGGCGGGGGACGACGGGAACCGTCCCCTCCGCCCGGCGGTCCCGAGTCCGGACGGACCGCGAGGGGTTCAGCGGGCTACTTCTCCGGTGAGCCGGCCCGCGTCCTCTTCGCGGCCTTCGCGCCCGCCACGGGCTCCGGCGCGGGCCGCCCGGCGCACTCGGCGCCGTCGCCCGGGGTCTTGCCCTCCAGCAGATACGTCCGCAGATGCGCGTCCGCGCACTTGTTGCCCCCGGTGACCCCGTGGGTCCCGGCGCCCCGCTCGGTCACCAGGGAGGAACCGGCGAGCCGTCGGTGGGTCTCCTGGGCCCCTCCGTACGGGGTCGCCGCGTCCCGCGTCGCCGCCAGCAGCAGCACGGGCGGCAGCTCGCCAGGCGCGGTGCGGACGTCGAGCGGACGCGCGTGCGCCGTCCTCCAGTAGGCGCACGGCAGGTTCATCCAGGCGTTCTCCCAGGTGTTGAACGGGGCCTTGCGGGCGAGCGCCGTGTTGTCGCGGTCCCAGCGGGACCAGTCGCGCGGCCAGGCCGCGTCCGAGCACTGGACGGCGTTGTAGACCGCGTTGCCGTTCTCCTCCTCGGCCGCCGCCTCCTTGTCCGAGGAGGAGGACGCGAGCGCCAGCAGCTCCTTCGGCTTCCCCTTGCGGAACGCGGACAGCGCCGAGGCGTGTCCGGCCCAGACGCTGTCGTCGTAGCCGACGTCCAGATACGCCTCGTACAGCTCCTTCGAGCCGATCCGGCCGCCCAGGGGAGAGCGGTCGGCGGCGTCGCGCACGGCGTCGTAGGCGCGCTGCACCGCGCGCGGGCTCTTGCCGAGCCGGTAGACGGAGTGGTGCGAGGCGACCCACTTCTTCCAGTCGTTCCAGCGCCGCTCGAAGGCCGGGTTCTGCTCCAGGTTCGCGCGGTACCAGACCTTCTCCGCGCGCGGGTCCACCACGCTGTCCAGGACGAGACGGCGCACGTGGGAGGGGAAGAGCGTGGCGTAGACGGAGCCGATGTAGGTGCCGTAGGAGACGCCGAAGAAGTTGAGCTTCTTCGCGCCGAGCGCGGCGCGCACGACGTCGAGGTCGCGGGCGTTGTCGGGCGTCGTGTAGTGGCGCAGCCGGTCGCCCTGCGCCCTGGCGCAGCCCGAGGCGTACGCGGCGGCCTTCCCGCGCATCTTCCGCTTGTACGCGGCGGAGGGGTGACGCGGCGAGTCCGACGGGCCCTTGGTGAACTTCTTCGGGTCCTGGCAGGAGAGGGGAGCGGAGCGCCCGACGCCGCGCGGCGCGTAGCCCACGAAGTCGTAGCTCTCGTGGAGCTTCTTCCACACCCCGCCGATCCCGGCCCCGAAGAGGGGGAAGGTCATGCCGTTGCCGCCGGGGCCGCCCGGGTTGTAGAGCAGCGGGCCCTGGCGCTTGCCCTTCGGGCCGGTGGCCGCGGTGCGGCTCACGGTGAGCTTGATCTTCTCGCCGTCGGGCTCCGCGTAGTCCACGGGCACGGAGACGGTGCCGCACCGCACGGGCGCGGGCAGCTTCTCGGCGGGCGGGCACTTCTTCCAGTCGACCCCCGCCCCGGCCGCTGCCCTGGCCGCCTTCTCCGCTCCTCGCGCCTCGGGTCCGGCCCGTACGCCGGAGAGGACGTCGTCGAGCGTGCCGGAAAGCGCGCCGGGGAGGCCGCCGGGCGCACCGGGGGCGCCGGAGGCACCGGGCGCGCCCTCGGGCGAGGGCGGGGCCGGGGAGGCGGTGGCCGGAGCGACGGAGGCCGCCGTCAGGGCCAGGACGCCGCCGACGACCATGCCGTGGATCGCAGCTACGCGCACTGAGTGTCCTCGTCCTTCGTGGGGGGTGGGGAAACCGGAAGAGCCGGGATGCCCGGAATAAAGGGCATGCTCAGTGCGGCAGTTGGCGAAGTAAAGGACCTATGGGCGGTGTCGGGCTAATGCCCCCGAAGCGGCGACCGCGCACCGCCGAGTGCCGCGCGTAGCGACGGCTCCGCGAGCGCGGAGGGGCCCTTGAGGGCGAGCGTCGTGAGGGTGGTGGGGTCGCCGTCGCTCCCGGCGCCGGGGCCTTCGGCGGCGCCCGCCGCGTGGGCGATCTCGCGCAGTCGGCACGCTCCGGCGGACGAGGCCCAGCGCGTGTACGGGTGGACCTCGACGCGCGCGATGGCCAGCGCGCCCAGCGTGAGCAGCAGCGGCAGCACGAACCAGGGCGCGACGCTCTCCCGCTCGCCCGCGTGGGCCGCGCCGGTGCCGGAGGCGACGGTTCCGGCCAGCAGCTCCGCGACGGTTCCGGCGGCCAGCACCAGCACGGAGGCGGCCCGCACCTGCCGGGTCGCCGTGGTGATGGCGGCGCGGACGGCCTCGGGTACAGCGAGTCCGGCGGCGGCGAGCCGCTCGGCGAGCGCCCGTACGGCGTCGGCCGCGGCCAGCGCGGCGCGCACCGCCGGTATCGGGGACTGGCCGCCGGGGCCGCCGATGACCGTGATCAGCGAGCGTTCGACCTCGTCACGGCCCACCGGATCGAGCACGGTCGCCCACCCCGTGTGCGCGAGCAGCAGGCGGCGCTGCCGTGCCATGGCGACGAGCGCGAGGTCGGCGACGCGGTGCGGGCCGCCCGCCAGGTAGGCGGCCTCGTACAGGGTGAGGGGGCCGGACGCGGCGCCCTCGGGTTCCTCCGGGGCTTCGGCGGCGGCCATCGAGACCCGGCACAGCCGTACGCAGGTCACGATGGCGGCTGCCCAGGCGGCGAGAAGCAGGGGCACCCACATGAGGGAGTTCTATCGGCGGACGCGGGCGAGCGCCATGGTCCGTCCCGAATCCCTGCGCGGCGGTCCCCTGCGATACGCCTCGTTCGGGTGCGTCGGGTGCGTGAGTGCGACGGCGCGGCCGGACGGGCCCCGTGCGGGGAGCCCGCCCTGCCGCGCCGCGAGCGGCGTCGTTCAGTTGCCGCCGTCGGAGAGGCGCCGGTTCACTCGCGCCGCGCCGACGACTGCGCCTTCTGTGCCTTCTGCGCCTTCTCTGTCTTCTGCGCGGCGCCGGTTTCGAACAGCTCGGCGTACGAGCCCATGGCGAGCGCGATGTCCGCCTGCGCCCAGAACCGGTGGTACGTGAAGCTCGGTGCCGCGCCGCCCTCCAGGTACTCCTCGATCTTCGGCCAGGCCGGGTCGTCCTCGTAGAAGGAACGGATCGAGCTGAACGTGGAGGAGGAGTTGATCGGGTCGCCGTTCGGCATGTCGCCGGTCCAGCCGGACGGGACGTACACGGAGTCGTCGAAGCGGTTGTAGTCCGCGCGCGTCTCGGACACCGCGATGCCCAGCCCGTCCTGGTGGTGGTCCCACATGCCGTCGAGCAGGGCCTTGGCCGTCTCCGCTGCCTCGGTGTCCCCGGCCTCGGCCGCGTAGTACGCGAGGGTCTTGGCGTACGCCGCCGTCACGCCCACGTCGTTGGTGTAGTCGACGACGTCGACGTGCAGGTCCGAGTTGTCACCCGGGCTGCTCGCGTTCCAGGTGTCCGGGGCGCCGGACCACTGGAGGGTGGACGGGACCTGGTAGGTGCCGTCCGGGTTGATGGTGGTCTCGGACAGCGCCCAGTCCACCCACTTGTCGAGCACGGCCTTCGCGTCCGCGTTGCCCGTCTCGTGGTACAGCTCGGCGACCCGCTCCATCGACCACGCCTGGAAGCCGAACCACTGGTTGGACGGCGGGTCGTGGTAGACGGGCTTCTCGTCGTAGTACATCCCGTAGAACGTGGGCGTACCCGACGGCGGTGTGGCGTGGCGGCCCTGCCAGCTGTTGGTCGCGCCGCCCGCGATGCCGCCCTCCTCGGCCTGGAGCCAGCGGTAGAACTCCAGTTGCCGGTCGAGGCTGGTCGCCCAGTCCTGCTGCCCGGTCGCCGACTTGGGTTTGAGCGCGGCGTACTCGCTCAGGGCCCAGGCCGCCATCGGGTTCTGGTAGCCGCCGTGCGCGTGGCTGGACCCGATGCGCCAGGCCCATCCCGCGGAGGTGTCGGTGGCGCCGCCCCACGCGTAGTACCAGGAGAGCAGGTAGTGCGAGCTGTTCTTGCCGCTGCCCGCCGGGCAGGAGCTGGGACCAGTGCAGTTGCCCACCTTCTTGAAGTACTTGTCGTACATCGCGTAGCGCAGATAGTCACCCATCTTGGCGGCCTTGCCGACCGTCGAGGCGACCTCGGAGCCCTTGCCCTGCTCCTTGGCCCACAGGTCCGCCCAGTAGGCGGCCTGCACGGCGCGGGCGTCGGCGTCGGGGGCGTTGGTGTACTTCCACTGCTTGGCGTACGAGGCGTCCTTGGTGAACAGGTCCAGGAAGCCGTTCGTGCCGCCGAACTCGAAGTCGTCACAGGTCGGCTGCGGCACGGTCTCCCACACCGACTCCTGCGGGCCGCGCTGGAAGGTGTTGATGTACGAGGGCGCGGTGTCCGAGGGACCCGCGGAGCACTTGCCCGGCGAGTTGCCGAAGCCGTAGACGTTGTCCACGTCCTGGAGCCAGTGCATGCCGTAGACGTCGTCCGTGCCGTACGCGCTCTTCAGCTCGCCCGCGATCGGGTCACTGCCCACGGGGACGCCGCTGTCCAACTGGGACGGGTACTGCGAAGGCAGGTCCCACTCGGGCGCGTAGGTGGCCGGTTTCGAGGGGTTGTAGAAGGAGTTGGTGGGCTGGTCGGCGTGGGTGGGGATCATGTACTTCTCCATGGTCTCCCAGGCGCCGTTGAACTTCGTCCAGTCACCGCTGATCTTGCCGTACATGGCCTGGAGCCAGATCAGATAGCTGTACGCCTCCGACGTCGTCTCGTGGCCGTGGTCGGGCGCCTCGACGATCAGCGTCTCGACGGAGTGGTACGGGACGCCCTCCGGGGAGAAGTAGCCGTTCGCCGGGTTGGTGATCTTCCCGTACAGATCGAGGAAGCGCTCGTCGTACTCCGAGGCCCCGGCCAGCTGGGTCGCGGTGACCTCGGCCTTGGCGTGTCCCGGAGCGGTCACCGCGAAGGTCGCGGAACCGGTGCCCGAGCTGTCGGCCGACACGGTCACCTTCTGTGCCGTGTTCCAGTTCGAGGGCGTGAAGGTGAGGGTGCCGCCGGACGTGATGGACAGGCCCGCGTTGCCCGCCGTCCGGGCGACCGTCGCGGTCACCGTGCTCGACGGCTGGGTGGAGAGCTTCACGTCGAACGTGGCGGACTTGCCCTGGGCGACCGCGAGCTGCGCCGGGGAGGCGACGACCGCGGGCCCCTGGGCGACCAGGATGCCGACCGGTGTGGACTCCGCGGACGCGCCCTCGCTGTCGTACGCCTTCGCGTAGAGCGAGCGGTCACCGGCCGGGGCGTCCTCGTAGTCGAAGGTGTACGGGGCGCTCGTGTCGGTGCCGAGCAGTTCGGCGTCGTCGTAGAACTCCACCTTGGTGACCGTCGCGCCGTCCGCAGCCGCGGCGGTGGCCGCCATCGGCACGGTGTCGCCCACGGTGAAGACCTCGCCCGGCTCCGGGCTGGTCAGCACGGTGATCGGCGCCTGGTGGCTGCCCGTGCAGGTGGTGCCGTTGACGGAGTAGGAGGCGGGCGACGCGTTGGTGCCGCTGTAGCTGAAGTTGGCACCCGCGCTCACGGCGGCGCCGGGGGCGACCTTGCTGTTGTAGGAGAGGCTCTTGGCGGTGACCGTCTTGCCCGACTGCGACCAGTCCGCGTTCCAGCCGTTGCTGAGCTTCTGGTTGCCCGCGTAGTCGTAGGACAGGCTCCAGGCGTCGAGCGCCTCGGTGCCCCGGTTGGTGAGGGTGACCTCCGCCGAGAAGCCGCTGCCCCAGTCGTTGGTCTTGTAGTCGACGCTGCACCGCACTTCGGCTGCCTGCGCCGGCGGGGTCGCCGTGGCGACCATGGTCAGGGGGAAGGAGAAGGCGGCGAGCAGAGCGATCAGTAACCGTCTTCTCCGTTTGCGTCTTGTACGCATGCTGTGGATCCCTTCTTGCGGCTCTGGGGACGGGGATGCTGTCGGAGCGCAAAACATTGACCAGTGGGAGCGCTCCCAAAGTCGATGAGGAGTCAAAAGGTGTCAAGGGGGTGCGCACGCTCTACGGCGAACGCGGCCGTGGGGAGGGGTGCCTCGCGCCGTGCCGGGAGTCAGCCCCCGCTGCTCCCGCCGCCACCGCAGCCGCCTCCGCCGCCTCCGCCGCCTCCACAGCCCCCGGAGCCCCCGCAGCCCGAGCTGCCGCAGCCACCGCCGCCGCCCGAGGAGCCGCACCAGGAGGCCCCGCCGGAGCTGTCGGTGTCGAAGGACGCGCCCCACTCCGCACTCCTGCCGGAGGAGGCGTCGCCGGACGCGCGGGCCGCGTCGCGCAGACGGGTGCGCAGCTCCGTGTCGGGCAGCGCCAGGAGCCCGCCCACGGCCAGCAGGGAAGCGCCCGTGGCCGTGCCGCCGTGCCCGTACGCCCACGGGTTCTGACGGCGCAGCGCCCGCAGCGCACGGCGGCCCGCGCGGGTGAGGCGGCTGCGCGAGGGCGCCAGCGCGCGGCCGGCGGCGAGGCTCAGCATGGCCACGGGCGGCAGGGCGAACTGCGTACCGGAGGGGGCGCCACCGCCGCCGAGGAAGAGCGGCGCCACGAAGGACAGCACGGCGAAGAAGAACGCCGCCACGTTCACCCGGCCCGCGATTCGCCACGTCGCGCGCTGCTCGGGCCGCCAGAGCAGGCCCCGCGCGGCCAGCGCGTCACCGACCGCCTGGACGGACGCCGACCGCATCAGCGCCGCGCGCAGCTCACCCAGCGGACGTGACCACTCCGGGCCGCACAGCGCCAGCAGCTCGCCCTCGACGGGGGCGTGCGAGACGGGCCTGACGACGTGCAGGCGGTCGGCACCGTCGATCGCGACGCGGCCGTCCTCGCGCATGGTGCACACGACCGTGTCGGCCACCCGCCCTGGCCCGCCCGCGAGGAAGGCGGCCTCCAGCAGGTCGCCAGGACCGCCCGTGACGGGGGGCGCGTTCGACGTGGTGGCCACCGCGCAGACGGCCAGGAAGAGCACGCTGCCGACGAGGAGGAGCAGGGCGAGGACGGGCAGTGCCTCTTGTGCCAGCACGGGCTCACCGTCCCCTCAGCGCGCGCAGGGCCCTGCGCAGCCGCCCCTGGGGGAGCGGAGCGGGACCTGAGCGCTCGCGCCACCAGCGGTGGACGTGCCGCCGGACGTTCGCGTCCAGTGGGCGCGTGCCGCGCAGCAGTTCCTCGGCGAAGTCCAGCGCGTCCCTGCGGTAGCCGCCGGTCATGGGGCGGCCCCGCGCGTAGGCGACGAACGCGGCCCTGTACTCCTTCTCGCCCAGGATGCGCGGCAGTTCGGGGGCGACCTTGGCGATGACGTCGGCGCGCTTGGCGGTCAGCGCGCGGGTCTGCACGGCCAGCCGCTCCTCGTCGAAGCCCTCGGGCGCGTGCGCGCCGGAGACGAGCGCGGCCAGCAGCCCGTGCTGGGCGTGCGCGAGGCGCTCGCGCGCGTCCGCGACAGGGTCGGGGTCGGGGGCGGGGGCGACTTCGGCCACCTGTACTGGTGCCGGTGCGTCCGGCTGTCCGGTGCGGTGCTCAGACATGCTGGGCCTCCCCGTCGCGCACGGCCGTTGGTGTCGGCGCGCTGTGCCCCAGCACCGCGCGTATCGCGTCGAGTTCGCCCGCCAGCTCGTCGACGGGGGGGAAGTCCTCGTCCCGCTCCAGCAGCACACCGGGCGGCCGGGTGCGCGCGCACAGCTCCGCCAGCACGTCCAGCACCGGCTGGGAGACCGGGTGCGCGTGGCTGTCGTGCCAGACGCCGTCGCGCTCGACGCCGCCCGCGACATGGACGTAGGCCAGCGCTTCGAGCGGCAGCTCGTCCAGCGCGGCGGCCGGGTCCTCGCCGCGGTTGACGCGGTTGGTGTGCAGGTTGGCGACGTCGATGAGGAGCCGCACCCCTGTGCGCTCCACCAGCTCGGCCAGGAACCTGCCCTCCGTCATCTCCTCGCCGGGCCAGTTGACGAGCGCCGCGATGTTCTCCAGGGCGAGGGGGACGGGCAGCGCGTCCTGGGCGATGCGGACGTTCTCGCACAGCACGTCCAGCGCGTCCCGTGTGCGCGGCACCGGCAGCAGATGCCCCGCTTCCATGCGGGGCGTGCCCGTCAGCGGACCTCCGGCCCTGACGAACGCGATGTGCTCGGTGACCAGCGGCGATTCCAGTGCTTCGGCGCGCTCGGCGAGGGCCACGAGCCGTCCTGGGTCGGGGCGTTCGGCGCCGCCGAGGCCCAGCGAGACCCCGTGCGGCACGACCGTGGTGCCACGGGCGCGCAGCCGCTCCAGCGAGTCGGGGAGGTGGCCGGGGCAGAGGTTCTCCGCGACGACCTCCACCCAGTCGATGCCGGGCAGCGCCTCGATGCCCTCGGCGATCTCCGGGCGCCATCCGATGCCCGTGCCCAGCCCGGGAACCGCCACGGGCTCCCGGCCCGCGCCCCCGCCCCTGCCACCGCCCGGTGATATGTCTTCCACTCGCGTTCCCTCTCCGTGCGTCCCCGTGTCCTCGTGTCCTCGTGTCCTCGTGTGTGGGTGCTTCTGCCACGTACCTACGGGGACGAATCCCGTACGCGGCTGGTTCAGAGGGGAATCTGAGCCAAGGGGCGACGGGACCGAAGACCCCCTCGCGGACGGTCACTCTCCGGGGGCGAGCAGCGTCCGGCGGACGGCGTCGCGAAGCCAGTGGTGGCCTCCGTCCGCCGCCTGGCGAGGGTGCCAGGCCATGCCGATGGTCAGCGGCGGCAGGGGCAGGGGGATGTCGAGGAGACGCAGGCCGAACGTGGTGGTCGCGGCGTCGGTGAGCGGGGTGGGGGCGGGGGCGGCGCCCGGGGGTGCGGTGGGGAGGAGGCAGACGACGTCGCTGCGCGCTGCGAGTGCCATCGCGGCCAGGTGGCTGGGCAGGACGACCGTCACCCGCCGCCGGAGGTTCCGCTCGGCCAGCGCGGTGTCCAGGGGGCCGGTGAACCGGCCGCGTCGGCTCACCACGACGTGCTCGGCGGCGGCGAGCCGGTCCGGGGTCAGGTCGCCTTCGGTGAGCGGGTGGCCCGGCCTGACGGCAGCGGCCATCCGGAGGTGGAGCAGCTCCTCGACCTGCGTCTCGGGATCGACGTGGTCGATGGAGCCGATCTCCAGGTCGATCCGGCCGTCGCGCAGGGCGGGACCTGCCTCCCACTCCTCGGCCCTGAACCGCAGCGAGACGCCAGGCGCCTCCTGCCGGGCCAGCCGCAGCAGTCCGGGGGCGAGTGCAGCGCCGAGCAGGTCGGCGGTCTGGAGGGTGAAGGTGCCGCGCAGCGCTGCGGGGTCCACACCGGCGCCGGGGCTGAGCAGCGCTGCGAGGCCCCGCACCACCGCTGCCGCCTCGTCGCGCAGTGCCTCGGCGCGCGGGGTCGGGACCATGGTCTGACCGGCCCGTACCAGGAGGGGGTCCTGGAGTACGCGCCGGAGGCGGGCGAGGGTGCGGCTCATGGCGGCGGGGGACGTGTGCAGGCGCGCTGCGGCGCGGGTGACGCTCTGCTCGGTCAGCAGAGCGTCCAGCGCGACGGCGAGATTGGCGTCGGTGACGGACGCTGGACTGCTGCTCATCGGCGTAATTCCATTTCGGGCAATGATTCCGTGCTGAGGTTCCCATTGTGGCAACGCGTCGGCTCTCCACAGGATGAGGACCGTTCCGATCCGGCACGACTCATGAGGTTTCCATGATCGTCATCACTGCTCCCACCGGGAACATCGGCGGCCATCTGCTGTCCCGGCTCCTGGAGTCCGCACCGGCGCACGGCGAGCGGCTGCGCGTCGTCGTGCGCGATCCGGCACGGCTGCCCGGCGCGGTACGGGAACGCGCCGAGCGCGAGAGCGAGCGCGGGCACGTCGAGGTGGTCGTCGGCTCGCACGGCGACGCCTCGGTCGTCGACCGCGCCTTCGACGGCGCCGACGCCGTGTTCTGGCTCGTCCCCCCGGACGCCTCCCTGACCCCGGAGGACGCCTACAGCGGCTTCACCGGCCCCGCCGCGAAGGCCCTCGCCGCGCACGGTGTCGGCCATGTCGTCGGCGTCTCCGCGCTCGGCCGCGGCACTCCGCTCGCGGACCGCGCGGGGCTCGTCACCGCGTCTCTCGCCATGGACGACCTGATCGCCGGAACCGGCGTCGCGTACCGGGCCCTGGCCTGCCCGTCCTTCTTCGAGAACCTTCTGGAGGAGGCCGGCTCGATCCGCGAGAAGGGCGTCTTCACCGAGGCCGCCGAAGCGGACCGCAGGGCTCCTCTCGTCGCCGTCGCCGACATCGCGGCCGTCGCCGAGGGCCTGCTGCTGGACCGCTCGTGGAGCGGCAGCGGCAGCGTCCCGGTGCTCGGGCCGCAGGACCTGTCGCCCGACGACCTGGCCCGCATCATGACCGGGCAACTGGGCCGCCCCGTCCGCTACGAACGCCAGTCGCTCGACGAGCTGCGCGCCGGTCTCGTCGGACACGGCCTCGACGAGGCGTTCGTCCAGGGCGTCGTCGACATGAAGCGGGCCAAGGACGCGGGTCTCGACGCGGGCGTCGTCCGTACCCCGGACACCGCCACCCCCACCACCTTCGAGGAGTGGTGCGCCCTGACCCTCAAGCCCGCCGTCCTCTCCTGACGGCGCGTCACCATCCACCTGACCGACCGGCCATCCGCCACACCGCCACACCGCCATACCGGAGGAATCCGTCATGCCCACTGAGGAAACCGCCCCGCCCGTCACCGCGTTCATGCTCATCAAGACCCGGCCCGAGTGGCTCGCCATGACCCCTCGGGAACGGATGGACGCCTTCGCCACCGAGATCGTCCCCGCGATCAAGGCCAAGACCACCGGCGTCCGGTCACGCTTCTACGACACGGAGTTCTACTCCACCCGCGTCACCGACGTCTGGGTCTGGGAGGCCGACGACCACGAGGCGTACCAGCTCCTGATCGACGCGCTGCGCGAAACCCCTTTCTGGGACCGCTACTTCGACATCGTCGACCTCCTCGTCGGCACCGAGAACGGCTACGCCCGTACCTACGGCTTCGAGCCCGTCGCCACCGTCACCACCTGACACCCGCTCCACCGGGCACGCCGGTGTGGCCCGCCCGTCGCCGTCGCTGTCGCCGCCGTCAGCGCGGGGGGAGGGAGGCGATGCGGGCCACGCCGTCGACCGCGATGGTCTTCCCCGGCGCGATCTCCGTGAGCCCCGCGTCATGCACCACCGGCAGCCCGCCGCCGTCCGCGGCGAGCCGCGCCCAGTGCTCAGCCCCGGCCGTACGGGCGGCGAGCGCGAAGCCCGCGTCCCGCCAGCGCGCGCGGGCCGTGCCGTCCAGCTCCCACCAGGCGAGCTGCGCCCCGTGCGCCGCCTGCGCCATGGCCTTGCCCGCCGACATCTCCAGCTCCGGGTTCAGCCACAGCACCGGCAGCCCGTCGGCGGGTGCAGCGGGCGGCTCGGGGTCGGACAGGTCCGTGCCCGAGACCTGGAGGCGCGCGAGGTCCTTGGGCCAGTCGTCCAGCGGTACGGGCGGGAAGACGCGCACCTGCGCCGTGCGCCCCGTCACCGTGAGCCCCGGCAGCGCCTCGGCGCGCCGCCACTCCGCGCCGCGCGCCCGCCGCACCACCTTGCGGATCCCGCGCTCCTCCCACAGCCGTACGGGCTTCGCCCACTCGCCGTCGTCCGCCGTGGTGCGCTCGTCGGCGAGCAGCGTCAGCACCGCGCGGGACGCCGTCTCCAGCGCGTCGGTGCGCGCGGGCGGCTCGGCCCGCTCGATGCGGACGACGAGCGGCAGTACGTAGCGCGTGGGCCCGCCCTCGTCGTCCTCCGGGGGACGGACCGGGCGGGACGGGCGGGGCGGCGGGCCGTCGCCCGTAGCGGAGGAGGAGGGACCGGTCCCGGACGTGTGCGCTGCGTTCACGTGTCCAGTCTGCCAGCCCCTCACCGGGCGCTTCCGTTACGGTTCTGCGCCATGAGACTGCGCGGAGTGGGCCGACGGTACGGGGTGACGGGGCCCTGGGTGCTGAGCGGCGTCGACCTCGACGTCCCCGAGCGCGCGTTGCTCCGCGTCCACGGCGCCAACGGCAGCGGCAAGTCCACGCTGCTGCGGCTCCTCGCCGGGATCGACGCGCCCACGACGGGCAGTGTCTCGGGCCGCCCGCGTACCGCGTACGTCCCGGAGCGGTTCCCCTCCGCGCTGCCGCTGACCGCGCTCGGCTACCTCACCCACATGGGACGCGTGCACGGGCTGCGGCGCGCACCGGCGGCGCGGAGCGCGCGGGAGTGGCTGGAGCGCTTCGGCGCGGGGGAGTACGCGCGCACGCCCATGTCCGCGCTCTCCAAGGGCACCAGCCAGAAGGTGGCCGTCGCACAGGCGCTGCTCGCCGGCCCTGGGCTGCTCGTGCTCGACGAGGCGTGGACGGGGCTCGACCCCGAGGCGCGCGGCGTGCTCGACCGCGCCGTCGCCGAACGGGTCGCCGACGGCGGCACCGTCGTCTTCGTCGACCACGACGCGCGGCGGCTCGCCGGGGCGCAGGACGGCGCGTACAGGGTGGCCGACGGGCGGGTCGCCCCCGACCCCGGTTCCGGCCCCGTTCCCCTTCCGGGGGCGGAGGCCGGGGCGCGGGTGCGGATCGAGGCGGAGGGGCCGCCCGGCGCCGTGCCGTCGGGGGAGCTTCCAGGACGCCCCGTCCTCGGCACGGGCCCCGACGGCACCGTCCTGCTGACGGCGCCCGCCGCCTACTCCGACGCGCTGCTGCGCGCCCTGCTCGACGCCAGGCCGCCCTGGCACATCCGCTCCGTCAGCGCGCTGCGCGACCCGGCACCGGCACACGACCCGGCACCTGCTCCGGCGCGGGAAGAGAGCGGCCCGCGATGAGCCCGCTGCCCGCGCTGATCCGCTACCAGACCGCGCTGCTCGTCCGCTCCCAGCGCTGGCTGCCGCCCGTTCTCCTGTACGCGGCACTTCTGGCCGTCGGCGTCCAGTCGGGCCAGCCCCTCCTCGACTCGCTCGGCCTCGCGGCCGCCGCGATCCTGCCCGTCGCCGCCTGGCTGGTACGGATCTGTGTGACCGG
The DNA here is from genome assembly GCF_053611545.1 of Streptomyces sp. NPDC054796. Lineage (NCBI taxonomy): Bacteria > Bacillati > Actinomycetota > Actinomycetes > Kitasatosporales > Streptomycetaceae > Streptomyces > Streptomyces sp. NPDC054796. The sequence continues at coordinate 99,136 of NZ_JBSHAO010000004.1, forward strand.
CGAACCCCCCGCGGCGCGGCACTGCGCCGGCGCTGCGGCCGGGCCCTGGCGCGTCCACCTCGCGAGCGTGCTGACGGCGCTGGGCGCCGCGTCCGTGCTGGCGGCGGCCGGAACGGCCGTCGCCGCCGCGATCAGCGACCCGCACAGCACGAACCGGCTGACCGAAGTCCCCGTAGCGCCCGCCGCACTCGCGGGGCTCCTCGCGGCGCTCGTCTGCGCGCTGCTCGGGACGGCCATCGGGACGCTGTGCGGACGGCCCGTGCTGCGGAGCACCGGGGTGGCCGTGCCGTCGATGCTGCTCGCCGCGCTGATGGTGCTCGTGGTGGGGGGCTCGCCCGCGAACGCGGCCGTCGACGGGCTCGTCACCGGGTCACGCAGCGGGACGGTGCACATGCCCTGGGTCCCCTTCGCGGCCTCCGCCGGTGTGCTGGCGCTCGCGGTGTGGGCCGCGTGCGTGCTGGCGGCACGCCGTACGTAGCCCTCGTCGGGGGAGGGAAGAGAGAGGAGGCAAGGGAGCGGCGCGGGACGCGGGCCCGAGAAGTGGGCACCGTGCGTCCCGCGCCGCATCAGCCCCCCGCCGCGCAGGGGGCGGTGCTCATCGCTCAGTGCCAGGGGCCCGTGATGGCGAAGGTCGTGCCGGGGTCGTAGACGTTGACGTACATCGTCGCGCCGTCGGGCGAGAAGGTGACACCGGCGAACTCGCCCCAGGCCGGTTCCTCCGGCGTACCGACGTTCTGACGGTTGCGCGCCAGTGCGTACACCTCCCCGCCCCGGGTCAGCCCGTACACGTGCTGCGCGCCCTCGCCGTCCTCGCAGACCATCAGGCCGCCGCTCGGCGCGAGGCAGATGTTGTCGGGCTCCTCGCCCGGCAGTTGGAGGTCCGTGTCGGGCCCGAACACGATCACCAGGGTGAGCCGGTTCCGCTTCGGGTCGTAGCGCCATATCTGCCCGTAGTGGTCGGCCTGCGAGCCGTCCGCGCTCTTCGCGAAGCTGGACACGAAGTAGACGCAGGACCCGCCCCAGTAGCAGCCCTCCAGCTTCTGCGCGTGGGTGATGCCGCCCTTGCCGAAGTCCTGGAAGCGGATGGGGGTTTCCTTGGCGAGCGGGTCCGGGACCTCGATCCACTCGATGCCGTCGAAGCTCTTGCCGGTCTCCTGGACGACCGACAGATCCGGCACCCCGGGCACGCGCATCGCCTGGAGCGTGCCGCCCGCGTGCAGCGAACCGTAGCCGCCCTTGGGCTTCTTGGGGAGGAAGCGGTAGAAGAGGCCGAACGGCCGCTCGAAGGCGTCCTCCGTCTCGTACACCGCGCCCGTACGCGGGTCGAAGGCCACGGCCTCGTGCTGGAAGCGGCCCATCGCGGACAGCGGTTCGACGGAGGTGGGCCTGTGCTTGTCGAAGCCCACCTCGAAGATGAAGCCGTGGTCCTTGGTGTGGCCCGCTTCACCGGCCTTGAACTCGGTCTCCTCGCAGGTCAGCCAGGTGTCCCACGGGCTGGGGCCGCCCGCGCAGTTGGTGGACGTGCCCGCGATGCCGACGCGTTCCTGGAGGACACGGCCACGGCGGTCGACCTCCAGCAGCGTGCAGCCGCCCTTGGCCGCCGGGTCGTAGGTGAGCCCGGGGACGGTGGGGACGGGGGCCTCGGCGTCCATGCGGTTCTCGTGGTTGCGCACGAGCCAGACGGAGTCGTCGCCGTGCCCGTCGCCGTGCCCCCGGGCGTCGCCGTTGCTGTGGCCGTGACCGTGGCCGTGGCCGCCGGAGCGGAACGCGTGCATGCCGTCGGCGTGCCCCGGCACCTTGCCCTCGCCGGAGCGCAGTGGTTCGCCCTCGCGGGAGAGGATCTTGTAGCGGAACCCCCTGGGGAGGTCGAGTATGCCCTTCGGGTCGGGTATCAGGGGGCCGTAGCCCGCGCTTCCCCCGGTGCCCTGCGCGGCGGCGGTGCCCGCGAAGAGTTCCGAAACGGCGCCGGAGAAGGCGATGCCCGCTCCCAACACGCCCGATCTGGCCAGCACTTCACGTCGCGTCGTGCCCATAAGGCAGCTCCCTGGGTTCCCTGTTGGCGGACAGGTGACCAGGTGTGTGTACCACGCGGGCGGCGGCCCCGACACTAGCCTGAACACGGGGAAATCTACGCGCGTCTGGCTCGCGTTCCCGGCCGGCGCGGCGAAGCCGTCAGAGCCCCTTGGCGTCCCGGGCCAGCGCGGTCAGCCGGGAGATGGCACGGAAGTACTTCTTCCGGTAGCCGCCCTTGAGCATCTCCTCGCTGAAGAGCTGGTCGAAGGGCACACCCGAGGCCAGCACCGGCACCTCCCTGTCGTACAGCCGGTCCGCGAGGACGACGAGCCGCAGCGCCGTCGACTGGTCCGGCACCGGGCCGACCCCGGTGAGGCAGACGGCGCCGAGGCCGTCCGTCAGCGCGCCGTAGCGGCTCGGGTGGACCTTCGAGAGGTGGCCGAGGAGGGCGGGGAAGGCGTCGAGGGAGGCACCGGGGGTGCGGTGCGCGGCCCGCGTGACCTCGTCGTCCGTGCGCGGCGCCGGGGCCTCGGGCAGCCCGCGGTGCCGGTAGTCCTCGCCGTCGATGCGCAGCGCGCGGAAGTGGGCCGAGAGCCCCTGGATCTCGCGCAGGAAGTCGGCGGCGGCGAACCGTCCCTCGCCGAGCTTGCCGGGCAGGGTGTTGGAGGTCGCTGCCAGCGCGACGCCCTCGTCCACGAGGCGGCTCAGGAGGCTGGAGACCAGGACGGTGTCGCCGGGGTCGTCCAGCTCGAACTCGTCGATGCACAGCAGCCGGTGACCGCTGAGCGTCCGCACGGTCTGCTGGAAGCCGAGGGCGCCGACGAGGTTGGTCAGCTCGACGAACGTGCCGAACGCCTTCAGCTCGGGGGGCGCGGGGGTGGCGTGCCAGAGGGAGGCGAGGAGGTGGGTCTTGCCCACGCCGTAGCCGCCGTCGAGGTAGACGCCGCGCGGGCCCGCGGGCGCCGCGGACCTCGGCTCGCGCCGGAACAGCCGGGAGAGGCCGCCCCCCTTGGAGCCCTTGGCCCCCTTGGCTCCCTTCCCCTCACCCGCGCGCGAGGCCCCGCCCAGCCCCTCGGCGAAGGCGCTCAGGATCCGCACGGCCTCGCTCTGGCTGGGCTGGTCCGGGTCCGGGATGTACGTCGAGAAGCGGGCGTCGCCGAAGCGCGGCGGCGGGACCATCTCGGCGACGAGCCGGTCGGCGGGCACGTGCGGCTCGCGCGCGCACAGCGAGAGAGGGGTGGTCCCGGAGGCTTCGGATATCGGGGAGGGGGAGGTCGACACGGTTCTTATGCTAAACGGCGGCCGACGCGCGGGGCTCCGTCAGTGGGCCGTGCCACACTGCGGCGTATGCGACGTCTGTTCCCTTCCCTCCCGTACGGCTCCGCGCCCGAGACCGCTCCGCAGGCCGTCTCCGGCACCGCTCCTGGCACTGTTTCCGGCACCGCTCCCGGCACCGGTTCCGCTCCCGGATCCGGCTCGTCCCCGGGCGGGGACCAGGGCCGATGGAGCGTCGACGAACTGGCCGAGGCGTACGCCTACCCCGTCCAGGGCCAGGACGCGGGGCACGGCAGCCGTCCCGCGTACCCCGTGCACTCAGCGCACCCCGGCACCTCGTGGCTGCGCGCCAACATGGTCGCCTCGCTGGACGGCGCGGCGTATCACGAGGGCCGCTCGCAGCCGCTGTCCTCCGACGCCGACATGCGGATCTTCGGGGTGCTGCGCGGCCTGGCCGACGTGGTCGTGGTCGGCGCCCAGACCGTACGGCAGGAGGGGTACCGTCCGGCGCGCGCCCGGGAGGCGTTCGCCGCGCGGCGCGAGGCGGCCGGGCAGGGCCCGGCCCCGGCCATCGCCGTGGTCAGCGCGGGCCTCGAGCTGGACTTCTCGCTGCCGCTGTTCACCGAGCCGCTGGTGCCGACGCTGGTGGTCACCGGCGCGGGAGCGCCGTCCGACCGGATCGCGGCGGCGCGCGAGGCGGGAGCCGAGGTGGTCTTCGCCGGTGAGGGCGCCTGGGTCGAGCCCGCGCGGGTACCCGTCGCACTCGCGGAGCGGGGGCTGCGGCGACAGCTCACGGAGGGCGGGCCGAGGCTGCTCGGCCAGTTCGTGGCGGCCGACGCGCTGGACGAGCTGTGCCTGACGGTCGCGCCGCGCCTGACCTCGGGCGATGCTCCCCGGATCGTGAACGGGCCGGGGCTGGCGGTGCCCTCGGACTTCCGTTTGGAGGGGGTGCTGGAGGAGGACGGGTTCCTGTTCACCCGTTACCGTCGGATCTGACAATCGGCGGAATGACACGTTCCGCTTAGGCTTGTGTGGGCAGACTGACAGGCGCAGGTCCCGTGCGAACACGGGGCAGGATGGTTTCTGTCGGGGTCACGCGCCCCGCGTGGAAGAAGGGCACCCGCCGTGTTCACGACCGTATTGATGATCGAGAAGCCGCTGGTGTCGGACGACGTGGAGCTGGTCACGACCCTGCACGGGGACGAGCACATCTCGTTCATCGTGCTGATGCAGCCACGCGGTGACCAGGACCGGCTGCTGCGTGCCCTGGACGACGTCGCGCTCGGCGAGCTGGAGGACGCCGTGCGCGAGGCCGACGAGCCGGAGGGCGGCGAGGCGCTGGGGCCCGCGGCGCGGGCGCTGGAGTTCTCGCTCAAGCGGCTCAGAGACACCGGCGCCGAGGCGATCGGACAGATCATCGAGGAGCACCCGCTCGATCTGCTGACGTCGGTCGTGGAGAGCACGCACGCCGACGAGGTCATCGTGCTGACGGCTCCGCATCTGGTGGAGGAGTTCTTCCACCGCGACTGGGCCTCCCGGGCGCGGCACAAGGTGGGCGTGCCCGTGCTGAAGCTCTTCGCGCACACCGACGCGGAGGACTGAGCGCGTCCGGACGCGTACCGGCGGCCGGGCGGTGGCCGCGTGATGGCCGGACGGTGGCCGGGCGCGGCACGGGGGCGCCGGGCCGCTGCCCGTACGCCGGTGGGCCCCGCGCACCGCATAGGCTGGGCGGCGCGCGTACGCGGCCCGTCGCGCACCGGTTGAGTTCGAATATCTGGAGCCCCCGCATGGCAGTCGCCCCGTCCCTTCCGACCGTCCCCCCGGCCATGGAACGGCCGCACTTCATCGGCATCGGCGGCGCGGGAATGTCGGGCATCGCCAAGATCCTCGCGCAGCGCGGCGCCCGGGTCGCGGGCAGCGACGCCAAGGAGTCCGCGACGGCTGCCGCGCTCCGCGAGCTGGGCGTGACCGTGCACATCGGGCATGCCGCGGCGCACCTCGCGTCCGACGCCACCTCGGTCGTCGTCTCCAGCGCCATCCGCGAGGACAACCCGGAGCTGGCGGAGGCCGCCGGGCGCGGCATCCCCGTCGTGCACCGCTCGGACGCGCTGGCCTCGCTCATGGACGGGCGCAGGCCGCTGGCCGTCGCGGGCACCCACGGGAAGACGACCACGACGTCGATGCTCGCCGTCAGCCTCCGCGCGCTGGGCCTCGACCCCTCGTACGCCATCGGCGGCGATCTGGACGAGCCCGGCTCCAACGCGCACCACGGCACCGGCGAGATCTTCGTCGCCGAGGCGGACGAGAGCGACCGCAGCTTCCACAAGTACGCGCCCGAGGTCGCCATCATCCTCAACGTGGAGCTGGACCACCACGCCAACTACGCGTCGATGGACGAGATCTACGAGTCCTTCGAGACCTTCGTCGGCCGGGTGCGCGAGGGCGGCACCCTCGTCGTCTCCGCCGACCACGAGGGCGCGCGCGAGCTGACGCGCCGCGTCCGCGCGTCCGGCGGCGGCCCGCGCGTGCTCACCTACGGCGCGGCCGAGGACGCCGACGTCCGCGTCCTGGACGTCACCCCGCACGGCCTGACCAGCGAGGTCACGGTGCGGCTCGCGGGCGGCGGGGAGCTGGCCTTCGCCGTCTCCGTGCCCGGCAGCCACTACGCGCACAACGCGGTCGCGGCCCTCACAGCCGGCGCCGCCATGGACGTGCCCGCCGAGGAGCTGGCCAAGGCCCTGGGCACGTACACGGGCGTCAAGCGCCGCCTTCAGCTCAAGGGCGAGGCGAACGGCGTCCAGGTGATCGACTCCTACGCGCACCACCCCACCGAGATGACCGCCGACCTCGAGGCCATCCGCGGCGGCGCGGGCGAGGGGCGCGTCCTCGTCCTCTTCCAGCCGCACCTCTTCAGCCGGACCCAGGAGCTGGGCACCGAGATGGGCCAGGCCCTCGCCCTGGCCGACGCCTCGGCCGTGCTCGACATCTACCCGGCCCGCGAGGACCCGATCCCGGGCGTGACCAGCGAGCTGATCATCGACGCGGCACGGGAGGCGGGCGCCGACGTGCGGTACGTCACGGACCGTGCGGCGGCCTCCGAGGCGGTCGCCGGAATGGCACGGCCCGGTGATCTCGTTCTCACCATGGGGGCGGGAGACGTCACCGAGCTGGGCCCCGAGATTCTCGCCCGGCTCACCCGCTGAACCCGGGGTTCGGCACCGTCCCCGTGCCGTCGTACCCGTCGAACCCGTACCCCGTACCCGTCGAACCGAGCAGCGAGCCGTGAGGAGCGAGGCCATGGCCTACGACATCGACAAGCCCGAGGAGCAGTGGCGCGAGGAGCTGTCCCCGGAGGAGTACCACGTCCTGCGCGAGGCGGGCACCGAGCGCCCCTTCACCGGTGAGTACACGGACACCAAGACCACGGGCGTCTACAACTGCCGCGCCTGTGGCGCCGAGCTGTTCCGCTCGGCCGAGAAGTTCGAGTCGCACTGCGGCTGGCCCAGCTTCTACGACCCGGCCGACTCCGACGCCGTCGAGCTGATCTCGGACCGGTCCCTCGGCATGGTCCGCACCGAGGTCCGCTGCGCGCGGTGCGGCTCGCACCTGGGGCACGTCTTCGAGGGCGAGGGCTACCCGACGCCGACGGACCAGCGGTACTGCATCAACTCCATCTCGCTGCGGCTGGAGCCGGGCGAGAACTGAGCGCGTAGACGCTGGACGGGCCCCGGCCGGGTGACGGACGGCCGGGGCCCGGACCGGCCGGGCCCCGTGAGGAGCCCGGCCGGTGCCGCGGCCACCCGGGGAGGCGGGTGGCCGCCGCTGGCCGGAGCGCTGATCAGAGTGCTGGTCAGCGCGTTGCTACGAGCACTGGTCAGAGCGCCGGGTAGGCGTTCTTCAGCAGCTCCTGGAACTGGGCCGAGAACCACTGGCCCGAGATCGGCGCGTCCGGCAGGGCGCCGGACATGTTGTGGTTGTTGCGGGGGTTGCCGGTGTACGTCGGGTCGCACATCCGGTCAAAGCCCTTGCCCTCGTCGTTCGGGATCTCCTTGCTCGATCCGTCGGACTCACCCGGGGGCTTCACCCAGACGTACGCGTCGATCCCGGCGGCCGGTGCGGCCGTGGGGCGCTCGCCGAGCCCGGCGCCCTTCTGGTTGCACCAGTTGCCGACGTGGATGCGCTGGTCGGTCTTGCCGCCGTTGACGTAGCTGTCCACGTCGGTCTGCGGCCCGGGGCCCGTGGGCCGTGCCGTGCCGCCCCAGCCGTTGCGCGAGGTGTCGATCAGCATGCCGATGCTGGAGCTGAAGCCGACCGAGACGAGCTTGTCGCGGAACGCCTGCGCGAAGGACTGCTCGTCCACGTAGCGGTTCCAGTCCACCCACTTCGACTCGCGGACCGACCTGCCGCCGACCGAGTCGTTGATGGTGAAGTAGGGCTCCTTCGTCGGGCTGTAGTTGGCCGTGTTGGTGATGAAGCCGTGGACGTCGTCGACCGTGGCGCCCTCGGCCGTCGCCGCCTGCTTGAACACGTCGGCCGACGCGCCGAAGTTGTCGTCCCAGCCGATCCAGCCGTGGTGCCCGGCGTCGACGTAGTTGTAGACGTTGCCGGCGTCGCCGAGCTTGTTCAGCGCGTAGCCGACGCCCTTCACGTAGTTGCCGTTGGCCTTCATGGCGTCGCACTCGGGGGTGGCCGTCGCGCGCCCGCCGGTGTTGGTGACGAGGTTGGGCAGCGAGTCGATCTCGACGGTCGTGACGATGCGCAGGTTCGCGTACTTCGGGTCGGCGAGGATCGCGGCGATCGGATCGATGTACTCCGTCTTGTACCTGTCGATCTCCGTCGGACCCAGCTCGCCGTTGGAGGCGAGCGCGGCGCAGTCACGCCCCGGCAGGTTGTAGATGACGAGCTGGACGACGAGTTGGCTGCCGTTCGCCTGCTGCAACGCCGTGTCGAGGTGGTCGCGCAGGCCCATCTTGCCGTTCGCGCCCTCGATCGCGGCGATGCGGTCGAGCCAGACGGCGGTGGGCTGCTGCGCGACCTTGCTGCCGCCGGGCTCGGCCGCGGCCTTCGCGGACCACTCCGGGTTCACATAGCCCTTGGCGCCCTGGTACGGGTTGTCGACCTTGGCCGCTGCCGCGGCGGGTGCCTGTGCCGACGCTCTGGGCTCCAGCGCCGTTGCGGTCCCGGCCGTGGCGGCGACCAGCGCGCCCGCCGCTAACAGCGCGGTACGGGACAGCCGGGAGGAGCGGACACTGCGGGCGGGGCGGTCGGGGCGGGCGGGTCCTTCGGAGTGTGAGGGGTGGGCGGTGTTTCTGTTGCGGCTCATGAAACAGGTTCCTCTCGGGTTCCGGGCGGGCGGTGCGGACCGCGTCGCCTTGGGGGGATGCGGGGGCGTTTCTGCGCTGATCGCTGGTTGCTCGCTCGCTGCTGACGCGCTCGCTGCCGGTCGCTCGTCGCGTGGCACGGGTCGCGTGTCGTCTGCCGGATGACACGTGCCGGACGGTGCTTGAGCGTGAGCGGAGGGGTTCGCGGAGCTGTCCCAGGTCTGTCCGGGCCCTGACCGGTCGGTATCGGCTTCCGGTTTCCGGCGCGGAGGCATGACGCTTCGCCGAGGGGACGTGAGGGTGCCGACAGACGTGCTCGGCACCGGCCGTCAGGAGATGAAGGCGCAGGGGGGTGCGCGCATGAGCGACTCCTCACTGGTCGAAAGCGCCACGCACGGCGCTCGACGGATGGAATCGCTCCCACTGGTGCCGTCAGAATGTAATGGGTAGTTCCGCATCGCGACAGGGGCGTTGCGAACTTCTTCCGTCGAATTTCTTCGACGGGGTGGTCTTGCAATGTCTCTTGACACCCATAGCGCCGCAACCGAACCTTGGGAGCGCTCCCACTGGTTCACGGCTTGTACTCCGATCCCCCCATTCGACCGAGCCGCTAGGAGGGACCCGCTCCATGCGTACAAGACGCAAACGCAAGCGGCGGTTACTGAACTTCCTGTTCGCAGCACTCTTCATCGCGGCGACGACTGGTCCGGCTCTGGGAACCGGCCAGGCAGCGGGAACCGGTCCCTCATCCGGTTCCGTTTCTGGGGTGGCCGGGTCCGCTCCTGGGGCTGGCGGGTCCGTCGGGTCCGTCGCGTCGACGGGGTCCAGGCCGGACGCGGTCGCGGCCGACGCGTACGACTGGAAGAACGCCCGGATCGACGGCGGCGGCTTTGTCCCCGGCATCGTCTTCAACCGGAGCGAGAAGAACCTCGCCTACGCCCGTACGGACATCGGCGGCGCCTACCGCTGGAACGCCTCGTCCGAGACCTGGACCCCGCTGCTCGACTCGGTGGGCTGGGACAACTGGGGCCACACCGGCGTGGCGAGCATCGCCAGCGACCCCGTCGACCCGGACAACGTCTATGCGGCCGTCGGCACCTACACCAATGACTGGGACCCCACCAACGGCGCGATCCTGCGCTCGGCCGACCGCGGCGCGAGCTGGAAGAGCACCGGTCTCCCATTCAAGCTGGGCGGAAACATGCCGGGGCGCGGCATGGGCGAGCGCCTGGCCGTCGACCCGCACGACAACAGCGTGCTGTACCTGGCCGCGCCCAGCGGTGAAGGGCTGTGGCGCAGCACCGATTCCGGGGTCACCTGGGCCGAGGTCACCAGCTTCCCCAACCCCGGCAACTACGCGCAGGACCCGTCCGACCCGAGCGGCTACGCGAGCGACAACCAGGGCGTCGTGTGGGTCACCTTCGACGAGTCCACCGGCTCGGCGGGCAGCCCGACGGGGACGGTCTACGTCGGCGTCGCCGACAAGGAGAACACCGTCTACCGCTCGACCGACGCGGGCCGCACCTGGTCCCGCCTGCCGGGTCAGCCGACGGGCTACCTCGCGCACAAGGGCGTCCTCGACGCCGAGAACGGCTACCTCTATCTCGCGCTCAGCGACACGGGCGGGCCCTACGACGGCGCGAAGGGCCAGGTCTGGCGCTACGCGACCGCGACCGGCGAGTGGAAGAACATCAGCCCGATGACGGACGCGGACACATACTTCGGCTACAGCGGTCTCACCGTCGACCGGCAGCATCCCGGCACGGTGATGGTCACCGGCTACAGCTCCTGGTGGCCCGACACCCAGATCTTCCGCACCAGCGACAGCGGCGACAACTGGACCCGCGCCTGGGACTGGACCAGCTACCCGAACCGTTCCTTCCGCTACACCATGGACGTCTCCTCCTCACCCTGGCTGACCTGGGGAGCCAACCCGGCGCCGCCCGAGGTCACCCCGAAACTCGGCTGGATGACGGAGGCGCTGGAGATCGACCCCTTCGACTCGGACCGGATGATGTACGGCACGGGCGCGACCGTCTACGGCACGGGCAACCTCACCGACTGGGACGACGGCGGCAAGATCGGCATCGAGCCGATGGCCCGGGGGATCGAGGAGACCGCGGTCAACGACCTCGCCAGCCCGCCCTCGGGGGCGCCGCTGCTGAGCGCGCTCGGCGACATCGGGGGCTTCCGGCACACGGACCTCACCAGCGTGCCGTCGACGATGTACCAGTCGCCCAACTTCACCACCACCACGAGCCTCGACTTCGCCGAGAAGAACCCCGGCACGGTTGTACGGGTCGGCAACGCCGACACCGCGCCCCGCGTCGCCTTCTCCACCGACAACGGGGCCAACTGGTGGGGCGGCAGCGAGCCCTCGGGCGTGACCGGCGGCGGCACGGTGGCGGCCGGGGCCGACGGCAGCCGCTTCGTCTGGAGCCCCCAGGGCGCCGGGGTCCACTATGCCACCGGGGTCGGCGGGGGCTGGTCCCCCTCCAGCGGCATCCCCGCAGGGGCGACCGTGGAGGCCGACCGGGAGAACCCGCGGACGTTCTACGGCTTCTCCTCCGGCACCCTCTACGTCAGCACCGACGGCGGTGCCACTTTCACAGCGCGTGCCTCTCAGGGCCTCCCGGCCGGGGACAGCGTCCGCTTCAAGGCGCTGCCCGGCGCCGAGGGCGACGTCTGGCTCGCCGGGGGAGCGAAGGGCGGCGCCTACGGGCTGTGGCACTCCAAGGACTCCGGTGCCACCTTCACCAAGGTCCAGGGCGTCGAGGAGGCCGACACCATCGGCTTCGGCAAGGCGGCTCCGGGCGCCTCGTACCAGACGCTCTACGCGAGCGCCAAGATCGGCGGCGTCCGCGGGATCTTCCGCTCGACGGACGCGGGCGCGAGCTGGGTCCGCGTCAACGACGACGCCCACCAGTGGGGCTGGACCGGTGCGGCGATCACCGGCGACCCACGGGTGTACGGCAGGGTCTACGTCGCCACGAACGGGCGGGGCATCGTCTACGGCGACATCCGGGAGTGAGCCTCCCGGTCGCGATCTCGTACGGCCCGGGTCCCGCCCCGCCCCCGGGCCGTACGGCCGCGCTCAGGCCTGTGCTCAGGTCCGTGTTCGGGTCCGCGCTCAGGCCGCCCCGGTCACCGCTGACGTGCCGCGCGTCGCTGGGCGCCGATGCGGACGGCTATGTCGAAGGCGTTCTGGATGGACCCGGTGTTCGCGGCGCCCTGGCCGACGAGGTCGAAGGCCGTGCCGTGGGCCGGGGTGCAGATCGGGACGGGCAGGCCGCCCGCGATGGTGACCCCGCCGTCGAACCCCATGAGCTTCATCGCGATCTGGCCCTGGTCGTGATACATCGTCAGGATGCCGTCGAACTCCCCGGCGCGCGCCCGCAGGAAGATGGTGTCGGAGGGGAAGGGGCCCTTGACGTCGAGCCCGGCGTTCGCGAGGTCGGCCACGGCCGGGGCGATGATGTCGATCTCGTGCCGCCCGAACCGCCCGCTCTCTCCCGCGTGCGGGTTGAGCGCGCACACGCCGATACGGGGCCGCTCCAGCCCTGACTCGCGCAGCACCTCGTCGAGCAGCCGCCCCGCCGCCACGACCCGCTCGCGGGTGATGCCCGCGTCGACCTCGGCGACCGAGACGTGGGAGGTGACCCGCGCCGTCCACAGCCCCGGCAGCACATTCAGCTCCGAGGTGAAGTCCTCCACCCCCAACTCGACCTCGAACCAGCGCAGTTCGTCGTTCTCCGACAGCCCTGCCAGGTGCAGGGAGGACTTGTTGAGCGGGGCGAAGAGGATGGCGTCGGCCTCCTGGGACTTCGCCAGGCCCAGGGCGACCTCAAGGTTGTCGAGCGCCCACCGTCCGCCCGCCGCCGTGGCCGCCTTCCGCTCGAAGGGCGCCGCCGGGCGACTGGCACCCTCGCCGAGCAGCAGCGGCAGCCCTTCGGCCTCGGCCTTCGCCGCGTCGGTCGTGTAGGGGAGGGGCGTGCCCGCGTCCTCGCCCGCCTCCGCAAGCTCCTGTTCGTCGGAGATCAGCAGCACGCGGGCCGACGCGGTGTTCGCGGGGTCGGAGAGCAGCTTGGCGACGAGTTCGGGTCCGATGCCCGCGGGATCGCCGAGCGTGACGGCGATACGGGGGAGTGCTGCGGCGGTCATGAGGGCCTCTTTTCCGTGAGGGTGGGCTGCGCGGGGCTGTCGGAGGGGGTGCCGGCGGCGTCCCCGGAGTCTTGGGTCTCCTCGGCGTCTCCGGCGTTTCCGGTCGGAGTGTCCGGGGTCTCCTCGGCCGGGGCGCCGGGCTGCCGAGGCTCCGTCGTCCTGTTCGGGCGGAGCCGCCTGAACAGCGGCGGACCTGCCACCAGGACCAGGGCGAGTATCAGGAGGGAGACGGCGGCGGGGCTGCGGAACACGATCAGGCTGTCCTCCCCTGCCAGCGCCGAGGTCTGCACCATGGCCTTCTCGAAGAGGGGGCCTATGACCAGCCCCAGCACGAGCGGCGCGACGGGGAAGTTGAGCCGCTTCATCGCATAGCCGACGAGCCCGAAGAAGAGCACGATCCAGACGCTGAACATGCTGTTCTTCACCGAATACGCGCCCAGCAGGCTGGTGACGATGATCAGCGGATAGAGGAACGCGTACCGCACGCGCAGCAGTTGCGCGAAGACCGGCGCCATCGGCAGGTTGAGGATCAGCAGGATCAGGTTCCCGATGAAGAAGGAGACCAGCAGGCCCCACACCAGATCGGGCTGGTTCTCGAAGAGCAGCGGGCCGGGCTGGATGCCGTAGATGAGGAAGGCGCCGAGCAGCACCGCGGTCGTGGCCCCGCCGGGAACACCGAGGACGAGGGTCGGGACGAAGTTGGCGTTGGAGGCGGAGTTGGTGGCCGCGTCCGGCGCGACGACCCCCTCGATGGCGCCGGTGCCCAGCTTGTGGCGGTTCTTGGAGAAGCGCTTCTCGGCGCCGTACGCCATGAACGAGGCCAGCGTCGTGCCCGCTCCCGGCAGGCAGCCGAGCAGGAAGCCGACGACGGTGCCGCGCGCGGTGGGTGCCGCGGAGCGTTTGAGGTCCTCCTTGGTGAGCAGCAGATCGCGGAAGCGGGCCCGGATCGGCTCGGCCATGCCGATGTGGAGCTGGTTGAGCAGCTCGCCGATCGCGAAGAGCCCGATCATCACCTCCACGAAGGGCACACCGCCGAAGAGGTCGATCTGCCCGAAGGCGTAGCGCGGGGTGCCGCTTCCCACATCGACGCCCACACAGGCGATCAGCACCCCGAGCAGGCCCAGCGAGAGCCCGAGCAGCAGATTGCGCCCCGAGAAGACGACGATGGTGCACAGGCCGAGGATCATCACGGCGAGCATCTCGGGCGGGCCGAAGTCCAGGGCGAGATGGGCGAAGAAGGGCGCGACGGCGACGAGGACGAGCAGCGAGGCCATCGCGGAGACGAAGGCGCCGAGCGCGGAGATCGCCAGTGCGGGCCCCGCTCTGCCCTGACGCGCCATGCGGTACCCGTCGAGAGTGCTGACGACGGAGGACGCCTCGCCCGGTGTGGCGATGAGGATCGCGGTGATCGTCGCCCCGAACTGGGCGCCGTGATAGATCCCCGCGAGCATGATCAGTGCGGTGAGCGGGCTGAAGGTGAGTGTGACCGGGATGAGGATGGCCACGCCCGTCGCCGAGCCCAGGCCCGGCAGGATGCCGATGACGGTGCCGAGCAGCACGCCGACGAAGCACCACAGGAGGTTCTCGGCGCTCAGCGCGGCGTCGAAGCCGGTGACGATGTTGTCGATCACAGCGCACTCCAGACGGCGGGGTCGAAGAGTCCGAACGGCAGGGGCACCCGGAGCACGACGATGAACAGCAGATACGCGACGGCGAACGTCGCGGCCGACACCAGCACCGAGCGGCCCAGCGGCTGACGCTCCACGACCGAGGTCAGGAAGAGCGTCATCAGGGTGAGGGCCGGCAGCAGCCCGAGGAAGGGGATCAGCAGCGCGGTGACGACCATGGTGGCGACGACCACGACCAGCTTGACCCGGATGCGACGGGCCTCCTCCTCCGAGTGCTCCGCCTCCTCGGTGACATGGCCGTCACCCTCCAGGACGGTGCCGCCGCGCAGTTCCTGCCGGACCAGCAGCAGCCCCAGGACGAGGAGGAGCAGCCCCGCGACCCGTGGAAGCAGCCCGGGGCCGATGGTGCCGTCCTCGGGGTTCGACCAGGGGTACTGGAAGGACCCGGCGAAGAACGCGGCTCCCACGGCGGCGAGCACGGCGTAGGCGGCGACGACGGGGCGGCGGAACGAGGGCGTCCGGCGCGGAGCGCCCACGGGTTCGTTCTTGGCGAGGCTCATCGCAGGATCCCCCGCATCTGTGCGTCGTAGCGGTCCAGGTACTGGGCGAAGTCACGGCCGCTGACATCGGCGGGGATGAGCAGATCGGCCTTGAGGTAGTCGCGGTACGTCTTGGACTTCATCGCCTTGTGCAGGTCCTTGATCCAGAAGCTCCGCTGGACCTTCGATATGCCCTTCGGCGCGAACACCCCGCGCCATACGGTGACCTCCGCGTCCAGCCCCTGCTCCTTGGCGGTGGGCACCTTGCCGAGCAGCGGATCGTCGTAGCGCTCGGTGGTGAGGGTGCACAGCGCCTTGAAATCGCCGCTCTCCAGATAGGGCTTGACCGATGCGGCGCTCGCCGGAGCGACGTCGATCTGCTTGCCCAGCAGCCCCGTCAGCACCTCGCCGGTGGAGCCGTAGGGCACGGTGCCGAACTTGCCTCCCTCCTGCTGGAACTCGGCGATGACCAGGGCGTCAGCGCCGGTCTTGCCGCTGGAGCCGGTGACGACACGGCGCTTCTCGCTCGCGGTGACGACATCGGCGCAGGTGTCGTAGGGGGAGTCCTTGCGGGCCACGACCATCCGGGAGTCCTTGGCGAACATGACCAGCGGGGTGAAGGACTCGTAGGTGAACGGCACGTCGTAGACGAGCGGCAGCGTGTTGAGCGCGGTCTCGGCGACGAGGAGGGCGTTGCCGTTGCCCTCCTCGGAGAGAAACGTGGACCAGCCGACGGCGCCTGAACCGCCCTCCTTGTTCTCGACGTTGACGTTG
Source organism: Streptomyces sp. NPDC054796 (assembly GCF_053611545.1). Classification (NCBI taxonomy): domain Bacteria; kingdom Bacillati; phylum Actinomycetota; class Actinomycetes; order Kitasatosporales; family Streptomycetaceae; genus Streptomyces; species Streptomyces sp. NPDC054796. The sequence goes on from NZ_JBSHAO010000004.1 coordinate 114,847, forward strand.
TAGTCCCCGCCGAGTTCGTTCAGGCCCTGCGCCATGACGCGCGCCGAGCGGTCGCTGCCGCCGCCCGGCGCGAAGGCGACCATCGCGGACACGGAGCCGCGGGGCTCCCAATCGTCGGGAACCGGCGGGTTCGCGTTCAGCAGCGCGCCCGGTGCACAGGCGGACAGCAGCAGGGTGGCGCCCACGAGGGCGAGCACAGTGCGCAGCGGTGACGTCATCGTCGACCTTCCTGCGGCCAGGGGACAGGGAAGGGACCTCTCTCCATGCCGCGCCACGAGCCCGCGTCATCAGAGATCCTATTGGATATATGGAAAGTAGAGCGCGGCCGACGCCCTGGCAAGGGGTGTGCATAACTTGCCGGTTGTGGATACGGGCAGGCCCGCGCGCCGATCAGCCGGCGGGCGGGAGAGGGGCCGTGGCGCGGACGACGGCCGGGCGGGGCCCGGCCGTCGCGGAGAGAGCGGTAGAGAGAGGAAAGGGGAGGGGGAGGCGACGAGGGCGGGGCCTATGCGTCCTCGGCCGCCCTGCGGGCGACGGCCGCCAAGTGTGTGCGCAGGGCCTTCGCGGGTGCCTCCGGATCTCCGGACTCGAAAGCGGCCAGGATCGTGGCGTGTTCGGCCACGGCCTGGTCGATGTCGAGGGCGCCGTGATCGGCGGTCTGCCGCATGCGGTGCACGTGGGCGCTCAGCGACTCGGCCATCTGGACCAGGAACCGGTTGTCGGCGGCGCGGATGATCGTGAGGTGGAACTCCCAGTCGGCCTGGAAGTATTCGCGAAGATCCGAATAGTCCGCTGGCGGGCCGCCGTCACCGCGCTGCTTGCGCACGCGGTGGGCGCACAGTACGTGCTGAGCGTGCGCGGCGCGCAGCTCCGGCAGCAGATCGTCGGTGTGCGCCACGGCCCGCTCGGCCGCCGCGACCTCCAGCATGCCCCGCGCGTCGAAGAGTTCGGCCAATTGGCGTGGGGGAAGGGGGTGCGCCACGCGATAGCCCTTCAGCGCGACCCGCGTGACCAGTCCGGTGTGCTCCATCTGCACCAGCGCCTCGCGCACCGGCGTCTGCGAGACGCCCAGTTCGCGGGAGAGCGAGTCGATTCCGAGGGAGGCGCCGGGCGGCATCGAGCCGTCGAGCAGCTTCTCCAGCAGCGCTTCGTACACACCGTCGCGCAGCGCGCGCCGCGGCACCACAGGCGTCTTCTTTCCGGAGGTCATAGTGCCGTCCAGGTTAGCTCAGGAGGGTTTTCCACAGGGCCTGTCGTCGCTCGGATAGATCCTATACGATCCACGATCGAGGGGTGGAGCCGCGCACGGAGCGGCTCCACCGCTTCCGGACGACATACGTAACGGAGACGACGATGTCCCACACCGCGATGTCCCGCACCGCCGAGAGCTGGCCCATCGGCGCGGCACTCCTTCAGTTCCCCGGCACCCTCGCCGACGGCACCAGCGTTCAGGACGCGCCTGTCGCCCACTGGGCCGCGGTCCTGCGCGAGGTCGCCGCCGCCGGGTTCGATCACGTCGATCTCACCGACAGTTGGCTCAGGCCCGGCGATCTCCCGCCCGAGCGGCTCCGCCGCTTGGCCGGGGTGATCGAGGACTCCGGCCTGGGCGTCACCGCCGTCTCCGCCGTCCGCCGCAGCGTCATAGACCCCGATCCCGAGGCCGCCGAGGCCCACCTCGGCTATCTGCTGCGGACGCTCGACGCGGCGGCGGAGCTGGGCATCCCCGTCGTGTCCGTGGGGCTCCACCGCGCGCTGACCCCCGCACAGCTCGCGGCACAGTGGTTCTGGACGGAGAGCGGGGCGAGTGATCCGCCCGGGGACGCGCGAATGTGGCAGCTCGCCGTCGAGCGGCTGGCGGCCCTGGGCAGGCGAGCGGCCGGGCTCGGGCTCCAGTTGTCCCTGGAGATGTACGAGGACACGTATCTCGGCACCGCCGCCAGCGCCGTCGCCCTCGTGCGCGACATCGGGATGCCGCAGGTCGTGGGCCTCAACCCGGACATCGGCAACCTCGTCCGGCTCCACCGCCCCGTGGAGAACTGGGAGGACATGCTCCGTGCCACGCTCCCGCACGCCAACTACTGGCATGTGAAGAACTATTACCGCGATCACGACCCCGCCACCGGCGCCTATTTCACCGTTCCCGCCCCGGCCGAATCCGGTCTCATCAACTACCGGCGTGCGCTGGAGATGGCGCTCGACGCGGGCTTCACCGGACCCCTGTGCGTGGAGCACTACGGAGGGGACGGCCTCAGCGTCTCCGCCGCCAACCGTGACTATCTGCGCCGCGTCCTCGACGTCAAGCTCGCGGCCCGCGAAACGGCCCATGGGGTGGCCGGGGCGTCCGGAGCGGTGGCCGGCGGGCGCGGAGCCCGGTCGTGGGAAGAGCGCGAGAAGCGGGAGGCGCTGCGATGACCCCGCTGCACAACGATCCCCAGCACTTCGCCGACGAGGCTCTGGCCGGGTTCGTCGCCGCTCACCCCGGTCAGGTGGCGGCCGTCCACGGCGGAGTCGTCCGCTCCACCGTCAGCCGCCCCGGGCAACCCGCCCTTGTCATCGGCGGCGGCAGCGGACACTATCCGGCCTTCGCGGGCTGGGTCGGGCCCGGCCTCGCGCACGGCGCTGCCTGCGGCAACATCTTCGCCTCCCCTTCCGCCTCCCAGATCTGCTCCGTCGCCCGCGCCGCCCACACCGGCGGCGGAGTCCTCTTCGCCTTCGGCAACTACGCCGGGGACGTGCTGCACTTCGGGCAGGCCGCCGAGCAACTGCGCGCCGAGGGCATCGATGCCCGCATCCTGACCGTCACGGACGACATCGCCTCCGCCGAGGAAGCCGAACGGCGCCGGGGCATCGCGGGCGATCTGCCCGTCATCAAGATCCTGGGCGCCGCGGCCGAGGCGGGGCTCGGGCTCGACGAGGTGGAGCGGCTCGGCCGCCGGGCCAACGCGGCGACGCGCACACTCGGGGTCGCGTTCAGCGGCTGCACCCTGCCGGGGGCCGAGGAGCCGCTGTTCACCGTCGAGCCAGGGCGCATGGCCCTGGGGCTCGGCATCCATGGCGAACCGGGCATCGCCGAGTCGGAGCTGCCCACAGCCGACGCGGTGGCCGATCTCCTCGTGGACGGGCTCCTGAGCGAACGCCCTCCGGAGCACAGGGAGGGCGAGCGCCGAGTGGCCGTGCTGCTGAACGGCCTGGGCGCCACCAAGTACGAGGAGCTGTACGTCGTGCACCGCCGCGTCGACGCCCGGCTGCGCGAGGAGGGGCTGGTGCCGTTCCACCCCGTGGTCGGTGAGCAGGTCACCAGCCTCGGCATGGCGGGCCTCTCGCTCACCCTCACCTTCCTGGACGACGAACTGGCCGGCCTGTGGGCGGCGCCAGCACTTGCCCCGGCGTTCCAGCGGGGGACGCTGAGCCCGCCACCGCCCCGCACCGACGACCTCTCCGCGCCACGCACCGCGCCCGTCGAACCAGGCACTCCCGCATCCCGGCACGCGGCCCACCACCTGGCACGGGCCCTGCGCACGGCGGCCGAAACGGTCGCGGCACAGGAGAAGCGCCTGGGCGACATCGACGCCGTGGCCGGTGACGGCGATCACGGGATCGGGATGCGGCGCGGCACGGAGGCCGCGGCGCGGGCTGCCGAAGCGGCGCTGGAGGCGGGAGGGGGTGCCAAGTCCCTGCTCGTACGCGCCGGAGAGGCGTGGTCCGAGCGCGCGGGCGGCACCTCGGGCGCGCTGTGGGGAGCGGCGCTGAGCGCGGCGGGGCGCACACTCGGCGACGCGGAACCGGTCACCCCGGAGACCGCCGTCCGCGCGGTACGCGCCGGGCTCGACGCGGTGCTGCGGCTGGGCGGCGCCCGTCCCGGCGACAAGACGCTCGTGGACGCGGCTGTGCCGTTCGCCGAGCGGCTGGAGCGGCGGCTCGGAGGGCTCGGAGGAGAGGAAGGGCCGTCGAGGCTCCCCGGGCCCGGCTCCGGCATACCGGAGAGGGCGCAGCCGGATCGAGGCCCGGACATACCGCCGCACACATCGGCGCCCGTACGGACGGACCGAGGGCCCGGCGCACCGGAGGACATATCCGTGGCCGCACGGGCGGACGGAGACGCGGGCGGGTCCGTGGACGTGGTGGCGGAGTGGGTCTCGGCCGCCGAGGCGGCGACACGGGCCGCCGAAGCCACCGCGGACATCACGGCGAGCCTCGGCCGCGCCCGTACCCACGGTGACCGCAGTCTCGGGACGCCCGACGCCGGAGCGGTGTCGTTCGCGCTGATCGTCACCGCCGTCGCCAAGGCGATGTCCGAGCCGGAGACCGTGCCGGGGGCGCGGGCCGGACATGGGCGGGAAGCGCGATCCGGCACGGCCACAGCTCTTGTCGAGGGGGAGGAGATCTCATGACGTTGCGCATCGTCGTCGGCAGCGACAGCGCCGGATTCGATTACAAGGAGGCGCTCAAGCGGGACCTGGAGGCCAGCGGACTCGTCGCGCGGGTACGCGACGCGGGGGTGGGCTCGGGCCAGGACACGGCGTATCCCCATGTCGCCGTGGACGCCGCCCGGCTCGTCGCGGACGGCACCTTCGATCGCGCCCTGCTCGTGTGCGGCACCGGCCTCGGCGTCGCCATCTCCGCGAACAAGGTGCCGGGGATCCGCGCCGTCACCGCGCACGACTCCTTCTCGGTCGAGCGGGCCGTCCTCTCCAACGATGCCCAGGTTCTCTGCCTCGGACAGCGCGTCATCGGTCTGGAGCTGGCCCGCAGACTGGTCCGCGAATGGCTCACCTACACCTTCGACCCGACGTCGGCCTCGGCGGCGAAGGTGGACGCGATCCGTTCCTACGACCTCCCCGGCCCATGCTGAGCCCGGGACGGGGGCCGGGCCACGGATGCGCGGCGGCGTCCGCACCGGCCGGGGGCGCGGAGACGCGCTGGATCGGCACCAGCTTCAAGATGACCAAGACACGTGCCGAAGCAGTCGCGTACGCGGCCCGGCTGCGCGAGGCTCTCGGCCCTGAGCTGGCCGAACGCGTCCCCGGGGTGCGGCCGTTCGTGATACCCCCGGCCACCGCCATCACGGCGGTCGTATCCGCACTCGGTGAGGACAGCCCCGTTCTCGTCGGCGCGCAGAACGCGCACTGGGAGGACTACGGTGCCTGGACCGGCGAGCTGTCCGTCCCCCAGGTCGCCGACGCCGGGGTCGGGCTCGTGGAGCTGGGGCACTCGGAGCGACGCGAACACTTCGCGGAGACCGACGCGACGGTACGGCTGAAGGTCGCCGCCACGCTCCGGCACGGGCTGCGTCCGCTGCTGTGCGTGGGAGAGAGCGCCGGGGTGCGCGACCGGGGCGGATCGGTGGCGCACGTACGCGCGCAGGCGGATGCCGCACTGGACGGGCTGACGGAAGATGAGCTGAGGTCTGTCCTGATCGCGTACGAACCAATATGGGCCATCGGCGAGGGCGGCAGAGAGCCCGACCCCGCCGATATCGCCCCCGTCTTCTCCGCGCTCGCCGAGCGCTATGGAGCCGGGCGTTGCGCGGGCCTGCTCTACGGCGGCTCCGTCAACCGGTACAACGCCGCTGAGCTGCTGCGGGTCCCCGAGGTGCGGGGCCTGTTCGTGGGGCGCGGGGCGTGGCGGGCCGAGGACTTCCTGGCTCTGATCGACCTCGTCGCCGAGGCCGGACAGCCGTCCGGGACGACCGCCCCCGAGGGGGTGGTTTCCGGGCAGTGAACGTCATGCGTCAGGGCGGCGGAATACCGGGTGGGCCCAGGCAGTTCGTTTGTACGCTGCACGAAGTTGACCCCCCTAGCCCCTCCGGAGGCCCTTCGCATGTCCCAGGCTCAGACCACCGACCGGCGCACCGTCACCGAGGGGAGCCACGGGAGCCCAGGGGCCACGGACAGACCGGGACCCCCGGGCAGTCCGGGCCCGAGCGGCGTCGGCGGGGTCGGTGTCGGCGGAACCGGCGTCGGCGGGGCGGCCGGGGACACGGTGCCCCAGGACGGTCCCCGGGAGGCCCGGGGCATCGTGCCGGTGCTCGCGTTCGGGGGCATCTCGGTCGCCGTCATGCAGACGCTGCTGGTGCCGGTCGTCGCGGAACTCCCCCGCCTGCTCGGCACCGCCACGTCCAACGCCGCCTGGGTGATCACCGCGACGCTGCTGTCCGGCGCCGTCGCCACCCCCATCATGGGGCGGCTCGGTGATCTCTACGGCAAGCGGCGCCTCATCCTGTTCAGCCTCGGGCTGATGGTGCTCGGCTCGCTCGTCTGCGGATTCACGTCGTCGCTGGTCCCGATGGTCGCCGGGCGCGTGCTCCAGGGCTTCGCGATGGGCGCCATCCCGCTGGGCATCAGCATCATGCGGGACGAACTGCCGCCCGAGCGGCTGGGCTCCGCGATGGCGTTCATGAGCTCGTCGCTCGGGGTGGGCGGGGCGCTCGGGATGCCGCTGGCCGCGTACGTGGCACAGCACACCGACTGGCACGCCCTGTTCTTCGGGGCGGCCGGGCTCGGGGTCATAGCCATGGTGCTGGTGGCGGCGGTGGTGCCGGAGTCCAGGGTGCGTACGCCGGGGCGCTTCGACGTGCTCGGGGCCATCGGCCTCTCGGCCGGACTCGTCGCCCTGCTGCTCCCCATATCCAAGGGTGGCGACTGGGGCTGGGGGAGCGGCATGACGCTGGGCCTGCTCGGCGCGGCCGTCGTGATCTTCCTCCTGTGGGGCCTGTTCGAACTCCGCATCGAGGGCCCGCTGGTGGACCTGCGTACGACGGCACGCCGTCAGGTCCTGCTCACCAACCTCGCCTCGATCACCGTCGGCCTGGCCTTCTACGCGGCCACGCTGGTGCTTCCGCAACTGTTGCAGTTGCCCGTCTCCACCGGGTACGGGCTGGGCCAGTCCATGGTCGTCGCCGGGTTGTGCGTGGCGCCCATGGGGGTCGCGATGATGCTGGTCTCCTCCCTCTCCGCGCGCATCTCGGCGGCACGCGGCCCGAAGGTGTCGCTGATGACGGGGCTGGTGGTGCTGGCCCTGGCGTATCTGGCGGGCACCGCGCTGATGGACGCCGTGTGGCAGGTCGTCATCACGGCGGTGCTGATCGGCATCGGCATCGGGGTGGCCTACTCGGCCATGCCCGCGCTGATAATCGGCGCCGTCGACCCCTCCGAGTCGGGGGCCGCGAACGGGCTGAACACGCTGATGCGTTCCATCGGCACTTCCACCTCCAGCGCCGTCATCGGTGTGGTGCTGGCGCGGATGACGATCCCGCTGGGGAACACCGAGGTGCCGGATCTGGAGGGGTTCCGCACCGCGTTCCTCATCGCGGCGGGCGCGGCGCTGCTCGGGCTGCTGATCGCGGCCTTCCTGCCCGGCCGCGAGCGGGCGAAGGGACACCACGCGAAGGGAGCGGTTCGCGCGGCGTCGGTGGCCACCTCGGACGCGGCATCGGCGTCGACGCCCGGTTCCGCCCCGGCCGCTTCCTCGGCTCCGGCTCCGGCTCCGGCTCCGGTTCCGGTTCCGGTTCCGACGGCGGTGCCCGTGGCCAGGGTCGCCGTGACGGGTCCCTTGCCCGACTTCACGCGGGCGGTGGCCGAGGGCTCCGTGCACGGGCTGGTCCTGGGCGGGGGCGACGCGCCCGTCGCGGGCGCGGTGGTGACGCTGCTCGATCACGGCGGGCGCCAGCTCGCGCGCGCGACGGCGGCGGCGGACGGCTCGTACGCGTTTCGGGCACCGGGCCACGGGAGCTATCTGCTCGTCGGCTCAGCGCCGGGACACCGGCCCAAGGCCACGACCCTGACCCTGCCGGGCCACGGCCGCCAGGGCCGCCACCCGCGCGAGGACGGTCACGCCTCCCCGAACCGCTGCGATATGCGGCTGCGGCCCTCGGCCGCGATACGCGGCGTCGTGCGGGCCCGGGGCGGGCGGCCGTTGGCGGAAGCGCGGATCTCGCTGCTCGACGGCTCGGGAAGCGTCGTGAGCACCCGGATCACGGGCCCCGACGGCGCGTACGCGTTCACGGACCTCGCGGAGGGCGCGTACACGGTGGTCGCGGGCGGCTACGCCCCCGTCACCTGCCCGCTGACCCTCCATGGCACGGACCTCGATCACCACGACGTGCACCTGCGGCATGAGCACGAGCATGCGCACGGGCACGGGCATGCGCACGAGCGCGAGCACGGGAGCGATCAGATATCCGGCGCGTGACCCGTGCCCCGTACGCGGCGAAACCCGTTGGCGTCCGAGGTCCGGGGCGTCCGAGGATGACGGGATGTACGAGACGCTCCTCCCCTTCCTGGGGGCCTGCCTGCTGATCGCCCTGTCTCCGGGGCCGAGCACAGCCCTGATCATCCGCAGCTCCCTCCGCAGCCGCCGCGCCGGTCTGCTGACGGTCCTCGGCAACGAGACGGGCGTCTTCGTGTGGGGGCTCGTCGCGGCCTTCGGGCTGACGGCACTGCTGGCCGCCTCGCAGGTGGCGTACGACGTGATGCGCTACGTGGGCGCCGCCGTGCTCGTCCTCTTCGGCGCCCAGGCCCTGTGGGCGGCCCGCCGGGCCCGTAGCGGGGCCGGCGGCACGGCGGATGACGTCGCGGACGGTCCGACGGAGGGCCTGGCCGTGGAAGGTCAGGCGAAGGCGGAGGAGGGGCGGACCGGCGGGCGGTTCGCGTACGGCGCGGGCCTGCTGATGAACCTCGCGAACCCCAAGGCCGCGATCTTCGCGATGTCCTTCCTGCCGCAGTTCGTGCCCGAGGGCGCGCCGCAGCTTCCGGCCATGGTGGGGCTCGCGGCGCTGTGGGCCGTGTTCGAGGTCGGCTACTACGCCATGTACGTGTGGGGCGTCGGGCGGCTCAAGGGCGTGCTGTCCCGTGCGGGGGTGCAGCGCCGCATGGAGCAGGTGTCGGGCGGGGTGCTGCTCCTCCTCGGCGTCAGGCTCGCGCTGGAGGGGTGACCCGGCCTCCGCCCGGAGACCCGGGTCACCGCAGCACCACCGCCGACTCGGGCGGCAGCCGCAGCACCCCGTCCTCGAAGCGGACCCCGCCCCCCTCGGAACCCCCGCCCCCCTCGGAACCCCCGCCTCCCTCGGGCCCCCACGCCGCGAGCGTGACCGTGCGCCGCAGCGGGAGCGGAAGCAGCGCGGGTGGGCCGTCGGGGCTGAGGTTGACCGCCACGTGGAGGGGACCGTTGCGCAGCCAGAGCCAGCCCGCGTCCGCGTCGTACTCGACCATGGCCTCGCCCAGTGGGGTGTGCGCGAGCACGGGGTGGGCGTGGCGCAGAGCGATCAGCGTGCGGTGCCACTCCAGCAGCGCCGCGTGCGGCGGTCGCCCCGGCTCGCTCCAGTCCAGGCAGGAGCGCTCGCGGGTCGCCGGGTCCTGCGGGTCCGGGATGTCCTCCTCGGCCCAGCCGTGCGCGGCGAACTCCTGCCGCCGCCCCCGGCGTACGGCCTCCGCCAGCTCGGGGTCGGTGTGGTCGGTGAAGAACTGCCACGGTGTCCCCGCGCCCCACTCCTCGCCCATGAACAGCATGGGCGTCCCGGGCCCGAGCAGCACGAGCGCCGCCGCGCAGGCCAGCCGGCCGGGCGAGAGCCGTCCCGAACCGGAGCCCGAGCCCGAGCCCGAACCCGAACCCGAACCCGAGCCCGAGCCCGAACCGGAGCCCGAACCCGGGCCCGAGAGCCGGTCGCCCAGGGCGCGGTTGCCGATCTGGTCGTGCGTCTGCGCGTACGCGAGGAAACGGTGCGCGGGCACGGCGCCCTTCGCCGCGTCCAGGGAGCGGCCGTGGGAGCGCCCTCGGAACGAGGAGTACGTGCCGTCGTGGAAGAACGCGCCGGTCAGTGTCTTGTGCAGGGCGGCGAACGGGTCGCGTGCGAAGTCCGCGTAGTAGCCCTGGGACTCGCCGGTCAGCGCGGTGTGGAGCGCGTGGTGGAAGTCGTCGTTCCACTGGGCGTGCACACCGTGGCCGTGCGCCGTGCGCGGGGCCGTCGTGCGCGGGTCGTTGAGGTCGGACTCCGCGATCAGGAAGAGCGGTCGCCCCGTGTGCGCGGCGAGGGCGTCGACGGCCCGCGAGAGCGCGGCGAGGAAGTGCTCGGCGCGGGTGTCGGCCAGCGCGTGCACGGCATCGAGGCGCAGCCCGTCGAGCCGGTAGTCGCGGAGGAAGGCCAGCGCGCTGCCCGTCAGATACGCGCGGACCTCGTCCGAGCCGGGCCCGTCGAGGTTGATGGCCGCGCCCCAGGGGGTCTGGTGCGCCTCGGTGAAGTAGGGCCCGAAGGCCGGGAGGTGGTTGCCGGAGGGGCCGAGGTGGTTGTGCACGACGTCGAGGACGACGCCGAGTCCGTGCCCGTGCGCCGCGTCCACCAGGCGTTTCAGCCCGTCGGGCCCGCCGTACGGCTCGTGCACCGCCCACAGCGACACGCCCTCGTAGCCCCAGCCGTGCCTGCCGGGGAACGGGCAGACCGGCAGCAGCTCGATATGGGTGACGCCGAGTGCCGCGAGGTGCGGCAGCCGCTCGACGGCCGCGTCGAACGTGCCCTCGCGGGTGAAGGTGCCGACGTGCAGCTCGTAGAGCACCGATCCAGGCAGCCGCCGCCCCCGCCACGGGTGCCGCCAGCCGTACGCGTCGTGGTCGACGACGGCGCTGGGCCCGTCGGGCCCTTCCGGCTGGCGGCGCGAGCGCGGGTCGGGCAGCGCGGGGCCGCCGTCCAGCGCGAACCCGTACCGTGTGCCCGGCGCGGCCGGGACGGACGCCGTCCACCAGCCGGGGCGCTCCGGATCGCGGACCATGGCGTGCGACGCGTACGACCCATCCGGCCCGTACCCGGTGGCCCCCCAGCGCCCCGCCCCGGAAGCCCCGGCTCCGCCCGTCCCTCGCGCCCCCTCCACCCGTTCCGGCCCCTGCGCGGCCTCCAGCAGGAGCGCGACCCGGCCGGCCACTGGTGCCCACACCTCGAACAGCATGGGCACCATGCTGCGGCAGCCCGTCCGACGGCGCTACGGCCCGGACCGGTGCGCGCCGCCATATGGCCGCCGTACGGCCCCGTACCGCTCGCCCGCCCGTCCGCCCCCCCGCCCGTCCGCTACGCCATGCAGTAGCGGTGCTGGACGACCGGATAACCCGCCTTCGCGAAGGCGGCGGCCATGGGCACGTTGCCGAGGTCCGTGGACGCGGCGATCGACGTCGCGCCCTCGGCCGCCAGTTGGCGGGTGCACTCGGCCAGCAGCTCGTAGGCGTAGCCGTTCCCGCGCCGCTCCGGCACGACGCCGATGAGGCCGACCGCCGGGCCGCTGGGGACGCGCGCGGGCACGTGCAGTCCGATCAGCTCACCCTCGCGCGTGTACGCGAGGCGCCACCACTCGCGGGGCGACGGCATCCAGCGCAGATGCTCCATGTCCTCACGCGCGGCCTGCTCCGGGCCGCCCTGCTCCACCGCCGCGCGCGCGTGCGCGTCGAGAGAGCCGTGCTGGACCCGGCGCAGTACGTCGAGGAACACCTCGTCGTCGGGTTCGGGACGGCAGACGACCCGGCCCGGCAGCTCGGGCAGCCCGTCGCGGGGAGTCCAGAGGTAGCGGTAGCGCTCGACGAGCGGGCGGTACCCGGCCGCCTCGGCGGCGCGCGTACGGGACTCGGTGGCGGCCCGTACCGCCGGGTCCTCGCGCCAGCCCGGCGGCAGGACCAGCTCGAATTCGACGCGCGGCATCTCCCGCAGCAGCCGCACGGCGGCGTCGTGCTCGCCGGGCGCGAAGTCGAACCAGTCGAGCACGACCGGCTTCTCGTCCTGCGGCGCCGCCCAGAGCGCGGCGCGCGCGACGACGCGTCCGTCGCGCAGCGCGACCCAGGTCCACTCGGGCCGGTAGGCGCCGCCCTCCGCGAGGGTCGCGTACGCGCGGCCGAGCAGCGGAGCGCCGACGAGGTGTCCGTCAGGGGTGGTGAGCGAGGTGAAGAGGGTGCGCGCCTCGGACTCGTCGAGCGCGCGGACGACCAGATCAGCGGTCACGGTGAAGGGTTCCTTCCGGAAGGATGCGGAATCAGGTGTCCGCGCTCCCGGTCAGCCGGTCAGCAGTTCAGCCGGTCAGCCGTGACGTGACGCCAGGGCGGGGCCGAGAAGGCGGGAGCGCGAGGTGGTGAACGTGCTGCACATCAGCTCTCGCCTCCCTTCGTTCGCGCCATCGGGCACGTCATCGAGCGTAGGCGCACACTAACGGGTGATCCCGTCGGCGTCCACGGATTACCGCGGCCACACGCTCCGACGACGCCCCGCGCCCCCGCCCCGCCACGCCCGATGTCTTCGTTCGGATACCGAAAAAGGAGCTGCCTGGACATGGACTTGAGGCGTCCGGAGAATGATTCATATGACATCTCTTGAGTTCAGCGCGTACCCTCCGCGCCTGTCTGACGTGGAGCGGGAGCGCGCTCTTGAGGTGCTGCGCGAGGGCGCGGTGCAAGGCCGGATCTCCCAGAACACGTTCGAGCAGCGGATGGACGTCATCCTCCACGCACAGTGGCACGGGGAGCTGCACGCCGCCCTCTTCGACCTTCCGACGCGGCGTCCGCGCAGCCGCTGGTTCGTCCAGGCCGTCGGCAGGCTGTCGGCCTTCCCCGGCACGCTGCGCAAGGCATGGCAGACCGAGCGGCTGCCGGAGCTGCTGCTGCCCCAGCCGGGGCCCTATCCGTTCACCATCGGCCGCGCCCCCGGCTCCATGCTGCGGCTCAACCACTTCACGGTCTCCCGCGTCCACGCCCAACTGCGCAGCAAGCCGGAGGGGTGGTCGCTGCGCGATCTCGGCTCGAGCAACGGGACGTGGGTCAACGGCAGCAGGATCGCGGGTTCCGTCTCGGTGCGCCCCGGTGACCAGGTGAGGTTCGGGCAGGTCGGGTTCCGGTTGACGGTGCCCAAGCCTCCGGAGCTGGAGCCACCGGAGCACACCTGACAGGCGGCTCGCCGCACGGGATCAGGTCGGGATCTCGACCTCTCCGTGGCCGCCGTCGAAGCTCACGTCGGAGCAGCTGTAGAAGGTCTCCTGGCTGTCGGAGCGCTCCCACACGGTGTAGACGACGTGCCGTCCCGACTTGTTCTGGGGCAGGTTCGCGTTCCACACGTAGGCGCTGTTCTCCGAGCCGACACCGCCTACCAGGGGCGGGTCCGTCACCGCGTCGAACGGCTGGTCCTCCAGGTCGTCCCAGGTCAGCGGCTGGTTCGGGTCGTAGCCGTCCTTGGTGATGTAGGAGCGGAACTCACCGGGGTGCGCCGCCCAGGCGTTGTAGCGGAACTGCATCTGCGCGCCCGCCGTCACGTGCGTGAACGGCCAGTCGTCGCGCGGCAGGTTGAAGCCCGTGAAGTCGTACGGGCCTCCCGTGCCGCCGCTGCACAGCTGTCCGTCGGGGATGAACCCCTCGGTGCGGCCCGCGCCGTCGGAGCGGAGGACGGCGAACCAGTTGTAGAAGGGCGTCGTCCCGCTCTTGTCGAGCGCTGCCTGGCAGGCCGGGTTGACGGGTTTGATCTCTCCGGTGCTGCTGAGGCTGCTCTTCCAGCACAGATAGGTACGGCTGCCGGGCTGCATGGGGGCGCCGTGGGCCTCGGCCGTGCCGGTGGTGAGGGAGAAGAACGCGAGCCCCGGCAGGGCAGCGAGCAGGGCGAGGAGCACGCGGGTCCGCGCGGTCTTCCTCGGGCGTGCGGACGTGGGGGTGGGGGTGGGGACGGGGGTGCGGGGCTTTCTGCGTCTGTGCGTAAGTGCCGTCATCGCGCGGGTCCTTCCGCGGTGGGGGAGCCTTACGGGCGGTCGGGCGGGAGCGGGGCCGGGGCCGTGTACGCGCCGCCACAGTGCGGGGGCAGCGCGTACACGGCGTTTGGGAGCGCTCCCACTTCGCCGTGACCGTAGCGCGGGCGCGCGGAGCTGTAAACGCTCCGTTCCGTCCCATTCCGTTCTCCGGGCGACTGACGCGCTTACGTCGTCAAGTCGTTCCAGATTCGCGGGTGTTACGCCTCGCCCGCGTCCTCCCTGACCAGCAGCGCGACCGGCGCCCCCGCGAAGAGGGCGCCCACCGGGCGGCGTCCGCGTGCCGTGCGGCCCGACAGCAGGTCGCGCCACGTGCCCTCGGGCAGCGGCAGCTCCGTGCCGCGCCAGCCGCCGCCCTCCTCCAGCCGCAGCGCCAGCCGGGTCACGGCGGCGACGACGGAGCCCCCGCGCGCGAAGGCGAGGCAGTGTTCGGCGGCGGGTCCCTCGGCGTGGAGCGGCTCGTAGGAACCGGTGTCGAGGAACCACTCCGGGTGCGCGCGGCGCAGCCGCAGGGCCGCCACGGTGAGCCGCAGCTTCTCCCTGCCGACGTCCACGCCCGCCGCGTCCGCCGCCGCGTCCGCCTCCGTGCCCCCGTCGGCGTGGGTCAGGGGTTCGACGTGTGCGGGGTCCCGGTTGTCGGGGTCGACCAGCGCCGCGTAGCGCCGCTCCGTGCCCTGGTAGAGGTCGGGCACGCCCGGCATCGTCAGATGCAGCAGCGCCGCGCCGAGCACGTTGGCCCGTACGTACGGGCCCAGCGCCGCCGTCAGTTCGGCGACGGCCGACCGCGCGGAACCGCCGGCGCCCGGCTCCCCTCCCCCGATCCCGTCGACGAAGCGCGTGACGGCCTCCTCGTAGCCCGCGTCCGGCTCGGTCCAGGTGGTGCGCAGCCCGGCCTCGCGCACGTGCTTCAGCAGCGCCCGCGCGAGCCGCCCCGTCCCCTCTGGGGAGCCCGGGACGCCGCCGAGGCCGACGGCGGTCTGCCAGGCGGCCCATGCCGTGTGGCGGTCGGGGGCGCGGTCCGTCGCGCCGGTGATCCGCGTGTCCTCCAGGAACCGTGCCCACCGTCCGGGGCACTCGGTCAGCGTGGCGAGCGCGGCGCGTACGTCGGCGCTGCGCTTCGTGTCGTGCGTGGACAGCGCCGTGGCCGTGGTGGGCCAGTCGCGCTGGAGGCGGGCGCAGTACGCGTGGAACGCGTCGGGCGCCACGGCGGGGGCGCCGGGCGAGCCGCCGACCTCGCAGGCCGAGAGGAGCGGGATGTAGCGGTAGAAGGCGGCGTCCTCGACGGACTTGGCGCGCAGCGCCGAGGACACCTGCGCGAAGCGGGCGGCGAAGTCGCGCTGGCCGGGTCCTTCGCCGAGCCTGCCGAGCGCCAGATCGCGGATCAGGTCCACCGCCCGCTCCTCCTCCGGCGTGCGACAGGCGCCCCGCGCGCCCTCGGCAGCTGCCTCCAGCATCGCGGCGTCCGTCTCGCGGACGGGCGCGCCCTGAGCGGCCCCCGGAGTGGCAGCCGTGGCGGCGCCCGGAGCAGCGCCCGCGGTGGCGCCCGGAGTGACGTAGGGGCGGTAAACGGGCAGGCGCACCAGCGTCTGGTGCAGGGCCGCGCGCAGCGCCACGGCGGAGTGGTCGCGCAGCGCCAGCCCCGGCGCGGCGGCGCAGACGCGCAGCGCGGTGCGCGTGAGGCGGTCGGTCTCGGCGGCCAGCTCACGGGTGACGACCTGGAGGGCGGCCCTCCGCACCGTCGCGTCCCAGTCGCCGCCCGAGTGCGGAGCGGCGCGGGTGAAGTCGCGGTAGACGGCGAGGAGTTCGCCGTGACCGCGCGGGTCGGTGAAGACGCCGTCGATGTGGCGCAGCGCGTCGTAGCCGGTGGTGCCCGCGACGGGCCAGTCGGCGGGGAGCGTCTCCTCTGCGCCGAGGATCTTCTCCACGACGGTCCAGCGCCCGCCCGTCGCCTCGTGCAGGCGCAGCAGATAGCCGCCCGGCTCTGCCAGCCCGTCCGGGTGGTCGACGCGCAGGCCCTCGGCGACGCCCTCGCGCAGGAGTTGCAGCACCTTGGCGTGCGTCGCCTCGAAGACCTCGGGGTCCTCGACGCGGACCCCGATGAGGTCGGAGATGGTGAAGAAGCGCCGGTAGTTCAGCTCGGTACGGGCCAGCCGCCACCAGGCGAGTCTGTAGTGCTGCGCGTCCAGCAGCTCGGGCAGCGGCAGCCCCTCCGTACCCTCCCGGAGGGGGAACACGCGGTCCCAGTAGCGCAGCACGGCCCGCGCACCCGCCTCCGCCTCCGCCTCCGCCGCCGCCTCCGCCTCCGCCTCCGCACCCGCGCCGATGCCCGTGCCCGCCCCTGGTACCACCCGCAGGTGTGACGCCTCCTCGCTCAGCGGGCCGCCGAGCACGGGCAGCAGCACCCTGCCGTCCCCCGCGTCCCAGTCCACGTCGAACCAGCGCGCGTACGGCGACTCCCGCCCCTCCCGCAGCACCTCCCACAGCGGCAGGTTGAGCCGCGTGTCGGCGGGCACCGCCATGTGGTTCGGCACCACGTCCAGGACGAGCCCGAGCCCGTGCGCGCGGGCCGTCGCCGACAGCGCGCGCAGCCCGTCCTCGCCGCCCAGCTCGGCCCGTACGCGGGTGTGGTCGGTGACGTCGTAGCCGTGTGTGGAGCCGGGCACCGAGGTCAGCACGGGGGAGAGGTGGAGATGGGTGATGCCGAGGGCGGCCAGGTGCGGGACGGCCTCCTCGGCGGCGGCGAAGGGGAACTCCGGCTGGAGCTGGAGCCGGTAGGTGGAGACCGGTGCGTCGGGGGCGGGCGGGCCGTACGGAGCGGGCGGCGTCATAGGAAGCTACGTACCCCGGCGCCGTGCTTTCGTGCGTCCTGTCCGTGCAGGTGGGCGATCGTCAAGACCTACGTTCGGGTGATGGCCGCAGAGCTGACGCCCCACCAGAAGCGCCGGACGCACCGCACGCACCACACGCATCGCACGTACCGCACGTACCGGGCCGTGATCGGGCTCGGCGGACCGCTCCTGCCCGTGGTCTCCTTCCTCGGACGGCTGCCGACGGCCATGTGCCAGCTCGGCACGCTGCTGCTGGTCGCGGAGACGAGCGGCAGCCTGGGCGCGGCGGGGCTCGTCGGCGGGGCGCTCGCTGCGGGCCAGACGGTGGGCGGACCCTTCGTCGGCAGACTCGCCGACCGGCACGGGCAGCGGCGCGTGGTGCTTGCCGCCTCCTGCCTGAACGCGGTGGCCGTCGCCGCGCTCGTCGCCGCGGCGCTCGGACACGCGCCGACCGCTCCGCTCGCCGCGCTCGGCGTCGTGGCGGGGCTGAGCGTGCCGCAGGTCGGGCCGCTGGCCCGCACCCGGCTCGTCGCCCTGGCCCGCGGGGCCGGCGGCGAGGAACGGACACTCGCCGCCGTCTTCTCCCTCGAAGGCACCCTGGACGAGGTGTCGTTCGTCCTCGGCCCCGCGCTGGTCGGGGTGGCGGCGGCCGTGGCCCACCCCGCGGTGGCGCTCGTCCTCGCGTCGGCGCTGCTCGCGGTCTGCGGGTCCGCCTTCGCGCTCCATCCGACGGCACGGGCGACGGCGCCCACGTCCGCGCCGACGCCCACACCGTCGCTGTCGCTGTCGCCGTCGCTGTGGGGACGGGCACCGCGCGGGCGGACGCGGGACCGGCGGACACCGCGCCGGACCGTGTACGCGCTGGGCGCGTCCGCCGCGCTCCAGGGCGGGATGTTCGGCGCCTGCCAGGCCGGAATCACCGCGCTCACCGGGGACTTGGGCGTCCCGGAGCAGTCCGGGCTCGTCTACGGGGCCATGGGCGCGATGAGCGCCGTCGTCGGGCTGGCGATGGCCTCCGTACCCCCGTCCGTCGGGCTCCCCACACGCTGGCGGCTGGCCACGGGCGCCGCGCTCGTGCTGTCCCTGCCGCTGCTCACCGTGGGCTCGCTGTTCGCGCTGTACGCGGTCGTCGTCGTGCTCGGCTGCGCCTACGCGCCGCATCTGATCACGCTCTCCGGACTCACGGGACGCGCCGTTCCGGCGCACCGGCTGGCCGAGTCGATGGCCTTCATGACCAGCGCGGTCGTGGGCGGCCAGGCACTGGCACTCGCGGTCGCTGGCCCGCTGGCCGAGGCGCGTGGGCCTGGGGCGGCCTTCGCCGTGACGGTCGGGTCGGCCGCGCCGGCCCTCCTGCTGGCGCTGCTCGTACGGCCCCGTACGAGCGACGAGGCGTACCGCACCACAGAGCCACCGGCGGCACCGTCCGCACCGCCCGCACCTGCGGACGCGGTCACTTCCGCACCGCCCGCTACACGGGGCGCTGCAACACCACCAGGCTCCGGTCGGTCAGAGTGATCCGCTCGCCCGCCTCGACCTTCGGGCCGCTGTCGCCCGGCGACTCCTCCCGGGCCGTGTCCACGATGACCTGCCACTGCCGCCCGTGATCGGAGGGGACGAGGAAGTCCATCGGGGCGTGGTGCGCGTTGAACATCAGCAGGAACGAGTCGTCCGTGATCCGCTCCCCGCGGGCGCCGGGCTCCGAGATCGCGCTGCCGTTGAGGAAGACGGTCAGGGACTGCGCGGGCGCCGCCTGCCAGTCGCGCTGGGTCATCTCCTCGCCCTCGGGCGTGAACCAGGCGATGTCGGACAGCTCGTCGTGCGTGCCCTCCACGGGGCGGCCGTGGAAGAAGCGGCGCCGGCGGAAGACGGGGTGGTCGCGGCGCAGCCACACCATCTCGCGGACGAAGTCGCACAGGTCGTACCCGTGCCCTTCCGCCTCCGCCTCCCCCTCAGCCTCCGCACCCGCCTCAGCTTCCACGTCCATGGCCCCGGGCCCCTCCATGGCCACGGCGCCCCCGTCCCGCTCAGCCGCCCCGTCCCGCTCGGCCGCCTCTGCCCACGTGCCGCCGGGCCTCGCGCCCACACCCGTACCAGCACCGGTGCCGGTACCGGTGTCCGTTCCCGCTCCCGGCCAGTGGACCCACGCCAGCTCGTTGTCCTGGCAGTACGCGTTGTTGTTGCCGCCCTGCGTGCGCCCGAACTCGTCGCCGTGACTCAGCATGGGCACGCCCTGCGACAGCATCAGCGTGGCGAGGAAGTTCCGCGTCTGGCGCCGCCGCAGCCGCAGCACCCCGGGATCGTCGGTCTCGCCCTCGACGCCGCAGTTCCACGAGCGGTTGTGGCTCTCGCCGTCCCTGTTGCCCTCGCCGTTCGCCTCGTTGTGCTTCTCGTCGTACGAGACCAGATCGCGCAGCGTGAAGCCGTCGTGGCAGGTGACGAAGTTGATGGAGGCGAGCGGGCGCCGTCCGTCGTCCTGGTAGAGGTCCGAGGAGCCCGTGAGCCGGGAGGCGAACTCGGCAAGGGTGCGCGGCTCGCCCCGCCACAGGTCGCGCACGGTGTCGCGGTAGCGGCCGTTCCACTCCGTCCACAGGGGCGGGAAGTTGCCGACCTGATAGCCGCCCTCGCCCACGTCCCACGGCTCCGCGATCAGCTTCACCTGGCTGACCACGGGGTCCTGCTGGACGAGGTCGAAGAACGACGAGAGCCGGTCCACCTCGTGGAACTGCCGGGCCAGCGTCGCCGCGAGATCGAAGCGGAACCCGTCGACGTGCATCTCGGTCACCCAGTAGCGCAGCGAGTCCATGATGAGCTGGAGGACGTGAGGGCTGCGCATCAGCAGTGAATTACCCGTGCCGGTCGTATCCATGTAGTAGCGCGGATCGTCCGCCAGACGGTAGTACGAGGCATTGTCGAGACCCCGGAAGGAGAGCGTGGGACCGAGGTGGTTGCCTTCTGCCGTGTGGTTGTAGACGACATCGAGGATGACCTCGATACCGGCCTCGTGCAGCGCGCGCACGGCCTGCTTGAACTCCAGCACCTGCTGGCCCCTGTCGCCCCAGGAGGCGAAGGAGTTGTGCGGGGCGAAGAAACCGATGGTGTTGTAACCCCAGTAGTTCGCCAGTCCGGCGTCGGCCAGCCGGTTGTCCGTGACCGACTGGTGCACCGGCATCAGCTCCAGCGCCGTCACGCCGAGGTCCGTCAGATGGCCGATGACCGCCGGGTGCGCCAGCGCCGCGTAGGTGCCGCGCAGCTCCCGCGGAAGGTCGGGGTGCAGCATCGTCAGGCCCTTGACGTGGGCCTCGTAGATGACGGTGTGGTGGTATTCGGTGCGCGGCGGCCTGTCGTCGCCCCAGTCGAAGTACGGGTTGACGACCACCGAGGTCATGGTGTGCGGCGCGGAGTCCAGGTCGTTGCGCTTCTCGGGGGCACCGAAGTGGTAGCCGTAGACCGCCTCGTCCCAGTCGACACGGCCGCTGATGGCCTTGGCGTAGGGGTCCAGGAGGAGCTTGGCGCTGTTGCAGCGCAGGCCGCGCTCGGGCGCGTACGGGCCGTGGACGCGGAAGCCGTAGCGCTGCCCCGGCATCACGCCGGGCAGATAGGCGTGCCGCACGAAGGCGTCCGACTCGCGCAGCTCCACCGCCGTCTCGGAACCGTCCTCGTGCAGCAGGCACAGTTCGACGCGCTCACCGGCCTCGGAGAAGACCGCGAAGTTGGTGCCGGCGCCGTCGTACGTGGCTCCGAGCGGATACGTCTGTCCCGGCCAGACCTGCATGCGGTCGTCTCTTCCTGTCGCGGTCGCCCCCTGGCTGCTGCACCGGAGCATCCTTGCGCAGGCGGGTGCCCAGGAACGAACCCTTGCGCCATCTTCGCCCGTTCGGACTCAGACTCGCACTCGTCACGGCGTCCCGACCCCGCGCACGCCCCCGCGCGTGGCGGCTCGGGCGGGGCGGCGAGTGCGTCCGGACCCGGGCCGCGGCTTCCGCCCGCAGCCCTGCCCGCACCCCTGTCCACACCCCGACCGGAATATTCCGGAGGCGGTATGTCCCCGGTCAAGGCCACGGTACGGTCACATGCCGCATCCGCGTGGCCGGTTGACCGGGGTTCCGGGTGCGGCGCCCACCCGGCCGCAGTAGTCTTCCTTGATCGAACAGCGGGGTCCGGAAGGCGGTGCGCAGGTGGGCTCGGGAGGGCTTGAGCTCCCCCCAGGTGACGGCGGCGACGGCGATGCCACCGAGGTGCCGGCCGGGGCGGTGTCCTTGGCGCGCCCCATGGAGATCGGCGCCGATCTCGACTGGGACGCGGACGTCTGGGCCGAGGTGCGCACCCGGGCCCAGCGGGCCGGCCGGGCCTATATCTGGCTGAATCTCGTCGAACAGCGGCTGCGGTCCGTCGTGGCCGCCGTCCTGCGTCCGATATACGAGCCCGTGCACGGCGACGAGTGGGTCATCGCCGCGGCGGGACCCGCGGGGCAGGAGTGGGTGCAGCGGGCGGTCGCGGTACGTGAGGTGAGCCGCCGCAAGGGATACCTGCTCGACCCGGCCGACGACAACATCCTCTCCTTCCTCACCCTGCCCCAACTGCGCGAGCTGATGGTCCAGCACTGGCCGTGCTTCGAGCCGTACTTCGACGACCGCAGGGACGTCGAGCTGGCGCTGGACGAGCTGGAGGTCGCGCGCAGCGCCGTCGCGCGCAACCGTGCGCTGTCCGAGACGGTGCTCGCGCAGGCGGAACGCATGTGCGCGCGTCTGCTGGAACTGCTCGGTGCGCCGGGCGACGGGGCCGCGCCGGGCAGGCGGCTGCCCGTGGACGCGGTCGAGAAACTGGTCGGGGACCGCTTCGCCGACGTGGTCGGAGTGCACTCCGACCGGGTGCGGTTGCAGCGGCAACTGCCCGCCGAGGACCTCTTCGGCGGTGCGCGGCGCCTGGACGCCGTGGGCATCGGCCTGAACCTGCTCGTCCAGAACTACTCCGGCCGACGCCTGGTGCGGCTCGTGGAGTCGGGGTGCCGGGTGCGGCTGCTGTTCCTGAACCCGGCGAGCAGCGCGGTGCGCAGGCGGGAGCGGGAGCTTGGGCTCAAGAAGGGCGAGCTGAGCCGCTCCGTCGAGTCGAACATCCTCCACATGCGGCGCGTACGGGCCCGGCTCCGTGACCCCGCCGCCTTCGAGATCCACGTCTTCGACGAGACGCCCCGCTTCACCGCGTACATGGTCGACGGCGACACGAAGGACGGTCTGGCCGTCGTCCAGTCCTACCTGCGCAGAGTGCGCGGCATGGAGGCGCCGGTCTTCGTCCTGCGCGGGGGGAGCCGCGACCTGATCCAGCGCGACCAGGACCGGGGCAAGCCGCAGGACGAGGCGGACGGGGGCCTCTTCGACGTCTACCGCGAGGAGTTCGAACTCGCCTGGGGAGACTCGCGCCCAGTCTCGTGACGGCCCCTTCGCGGGGCTGCGGAAGGAAACGAAGGGTTGCCCCTTCACGCTGGTGTGCCCCTTCACGGGGTGCGGGGTGAAGGCTTCACGGGGTGCCCGTCTCTTGTAGGGGTGCGCCTTGGCTGGTGCCCTCTTGGGGTTGCGTGCGCGTGTTGGGGGCCGGTGGCACGGGTTGTGCCCACCCGTCCCGCCTTGCGGGACGTTTGCCCACAACATTTGGGTGCCGTCGCCCTGCGGTACGGGGCCGGGTGCGGGTGGGTGGCTTCGGCGCGGCGTGTGGTGGCGGTGCGGTGTGGCTGGCGCCGCGTGGTTCTTGGTTTCGGCCGGTGGTCGTGTGGGGTTGGTGTGTGGTGGGGGTCGGTGCCGTGGTGGGGTGTCTCCTCGGGCGGCGACAAGTGCGGGTCTCGTTTACGGGTTTCCTCCGGCACTCGTCGCCACCACTTGCGGGGACACCCCACCACGTCCCCTCCCGCCCGGTGGCCGACTATCCGCCGGTGCCCCCTCCGCTTGTTCCCATGCTGTGTGCCCGCACTTGGCGGTACGGGCCCAGCCCCCACTGTTGTGGGCAGGCGTCCCGCTGGGCGAGGGGGCACCTCCCAGCGGTAGCTGGGGGAGGGTGGGCACAACCCGTGTCACCGGCCCGCAGCACGCGGACGAAACCCTAAAGGGGCACCCGGCTACGCACCCCCGACAGAGGGAGTTGCGCGGGACGGTTGGCCCGTGAAGTGGGGACCGTAGGTCCCGCGCTGGGGGCGTGGCGCCGCACGTGATGGAGTCGGCCCTGGCGGACCCGGAGTGGTAGTGGGTCACCGGCGGGACGGGGACGCGGTGGGGTGTCCCCGCAGGTCGAGAAAGTCACCGGCCGAAAGCCGAAAACGAAAGCTTCACGCCGAGGAGACACCCCACCGCGGCACCGGACACCCCGCACCCACGCACCCCACACGGCCACCGGCACAAACCAAGAACCACGCGGCGCCAGCCGCATCGCACCGCACCACACGCCGCGCCGTAGCCACGCAGCCGCACCCGGAAACGGCGCACCGCCCAGCGCAGCGCCCCGCACCCCGTGCTGCGGCACAAAAATCAGCGCGGGACCCTACGGCACCCACCACACCGGTGAACCGTCCCGCGCAACACCCCCGGCGAACCGGCAACCCCCCGTTTCCTTCCGCACCCCGCGAAGGGGACCCGTCCGTCCCGCGCAACGCCCACGACGAACGGGGCAACCCCCATTTCCTTCCGCACCCGCGACCTATGATCCCGGACATGACGACGTACGCGGCGCTGCTGCGCGGCATCAACGTGGGCGGGCACAAGAAGGTCCCGATGGCCGAGTTGCGAGCGCTGCTCGGCGCTCTGGGGTGGACGGACGTGCGCACCTACCTCCAGAGCGGGAACGCGGTCTTCACCACCGGTGACCGAGACCCGGGCCCGCTACTGGAGCGCGCCCTCGCCGAGCGCTTCGGCTTCGAGGTACGAGCCCTGATCCGTACGGGCGAGGCGCTGCGCGCCACAGCCGCGGCCTGCCCTTTCCCCGCCGACGCGCTGGACCCGTCGAAGCTGCTCGTCCTCTTCCTGGACGGCGACCCGGGCCCTGCGCACTTCGCCGATCTCGACGCCGCCGCCTACGCCCCCGACGAGTTCCGGCACATCGGCGACGTGCTCTACGCCTATTTCCCCGACGGCATGGGCCGCAGCAAACTCGCCGCCAAGCTGAACGCGGAACGCCCCGGAGCGACGTCGACGGGCCGCAACTGGCGCACGCTGCGGAAGCTGATCGAGCTGACCCGCTGAGGCACGGGCCCCTCGCCCCCGGTGAATCCGCGCCGGGATGCGGAAGGTACGGTTTCGAATTCAACTGCGCTGTGTGGCGTGGGCGTTGCGGTCCGATGGCGCTCTCCTCGCCGAGTCGCCCCGGTTTGTATTGCTTTGTATTTTCGCAGGGGCGTTGCATATGTCACACCGGCTCTGAGCGCTTGAGCTGGGGGCGTCATTCCGACAGGGTTTCGAACCACCCCCGGAGCGGATCATCTTCGCGAAGTCCGGGGGTCGCGACGAATCAAAAACCCCCACAGTCCCGCGAGGAGGACCCCTCGTCATGGCAGTTTCCCTGCGTGGAAAGCGGCGCCGTATCACCCTGGCGGCAGGCGCCGCAGCGGCCGTCACCGCCGGAGCCACCCTGCTGACGCTCCCGGCCGGCGCGGCCCCCGCCGAGGGCACCGTGTACGGCACCGGAGTGAAGGGCGCCGTGCACGGCAGCTACATCGTGATGCTCAAGAGCGGCGGCGGGATCAAGGCCGCCGACGACGGCCGGGGCCTGGCCGAGGAGTACGGCGGCAAGGTGAAGCGCACCTACACCTCGGCCCTCAACGGCTTCTCCGCCAGCGGCCTCTCCGGTGAGGAGGCCAGACGTCTCGCCGCCGACGACAAGGTCGCGAAGGTGGTGCAGAACCACCGTTTCACCATCGACACCACGCAGAAGAACCCGCCTTCCTGGGGCCTGGACCGAATAGACCAGGAGAAGACCGCGGGCGACAAGAAGTACACGTACCCGGACAGCGCGGGCGAGGGCGTCACCGCGTACGTCATCGACACCGGTGTCCGCATCAGCCACGAGGACTTCGGCGGACGCGCCGAGTACGGCTTCGACGCGGTCGACGGCGACGACGAGGCGGACGACGGACAGGGCCACGGCACCCACGTCGCGGGCACCGTCGCGGGCAAGGCGCACGGCGTCGCCAAGAAGGCCAAGATCGTGGCCGTGCGCGTGCTGGACGACCAGGGTTCGGGCACCACCGAGCAGGTCGTGGCGGGCATCGACTGGGTCACCAAGCACCACAAGGGCCCCTCGGTCGCCAATATGAGCCTCGGCGGCCCGAAGGACGAGGCGCTCGACGCCGCCGTCGAGAAGTCGATCAAGTCCGGCGTGACCTACGCCGTGGCCGCGGGCAACGAGGGTGTCGACGCGGGCACCAGCTCCCCGGCCCGGCTCCCCGCGGCGCTCACCGTCGCCGCCAGCGACAAGAAGGACAAGCAGGCCGCCTTCTCCAACCACGGCAAGCTCGTGGACCTGTACGCGCCCGGCGTGGACATCGTCTCCGCCTCCAACAAGGGCGACGACGCGACCGAGACCCTGTCCGGCACCTCCATGGCCTCCCCGCACGTCGCCGGAGCCGCCGCTGTCTACCTCGGCGGGCACAAGGAGGCGACGCCCGCGCAGGTCGCCAAGGGCCTGACCAAGGGCGCCCTCACGGACGCCATCGCGAACCCGAGCACGGGCACGCCGAACAAGCTGCTCCAGATCACCGAGTAGCTTCGGCGGTCCTTCCCGCCCCCGCTGTCGTACCCCTGCCCGCACGCGCGGGCGGGGCCACGCGGCGGGCACCCCCACCGGCCGTCCGCCGCGCCTTACCCCCACGGGGCGCGGAGGGCGGCCGTCCGCGTGTGTTCATCCCGCGCATGCTGTGCATCCCCCTCGTGTGTGCCGGGTCACTTTCTTAACTCCGTGGAAATACGCTGTCCCGTCCATTGTCCGAGACGGGATACGAATGCATTGACTCGCCATGGGAGTTGCTGGCATGCTCCTTCACGTGAGTCAGTCTGCGAATCTCGTTACGCGCCTGCACGTCGATCTGCGACGTCACGCCAGCGCCATCTGTGCCGCTGGTGCCTGAGCCACGCCCGGCTGACTATTCTCCGCTCTCCCTCCCGCTTTTCCCTCCGACCTACGGACGTTGTCCGCTAGCGGAGCGGTCCGGGCGGATCTGAGCCGCATTCACCTCATGGTTCTCGCGGTCGTATTCCCCCGGGAATGACGAAAGCGGTCGCTGGGTTTTGGCCTGCCCCTTTCCGGAATTCCGCCGCTCTCCGGGGCGCGGTATTCCGTCATGGCGCCCCTCACCATTCCGCCTGTTCACGTATGCGTGCGCGATGCGCGTCACCGCCTCGCCGTGTCACCGCGTCGGCGGCTCCCGTAGCCGCCCCGTAGGGACGCGGGCCCGCGCCGCCACGTACGTACCCACGGAGCCCTCCCGTGCCCAGCACACCCAGTACACCCAGCACCCTCAGCACCCCCCGAAAATCCGGCACACCCCGCAGGACGTTCCTCTCCCTCGCGGGAGCGGCGGCCCTCGGAGCGGCCACCGCGGGCTGCGGCACCGCGCTCGGCGGTGGCCCGAAGCCCACGAAGACCCTGCGCTACCAGGGCTGGGCCGGGACCGTCATCCCGGCCGAACTCGCCGACGATCTCGGTTACCTGGAGGACGTCAAGCTCTCCTGGGTCGGCAACACCACCAGCGGGCCCCAGGACATCCAGTCGGCCGCGACGGGTGACGTCGACTTCGGCGGCGCCTTCAACGGCGCGGTCGTGAAGATGGCCGCGGCCAAGGCACCCGTCAAGGCCGTGATCAGCTACTACGGCGTCGACAAGTACCGCTGGAACGGCTTCTACGTCCTCAACGGCAGCCCGGTGCGCTCGGCCCGCGACCTCATCGGGAAGCGGGTCGCCATGAACACCCTGGGCGCGCACTCCGAGGCCATGCTCGACACCTATCTGCGGCGCGAGGGCCTCACCCGCGACGAGGCGGACAGGGTCGAGCGGATCGCGCTGCCGCCCGTCAACACCGAGCAGGCGCTGCGCAAGGGCCAGATCGAGGTGGCCGTGCTCGGCGACATCATCCGCGACAAGGCCGTCGAACACGGCGGCATACGCGCCCTCTTCGACGACCACCAACTGCTCGGCTCCTTCAGCGCGGGCACGTACGTGATGGCCGATCGCTTCCTCGCCCGCAACCCCGAGACCTCGCGCACCTTCGTCACCGGCGTGGCCCGCGCCCTGGAGTGGGCGCGCCGCACACCGCGCGACGAGGTCGTGGACCGGATGGTCCGCATCGTGCGCCGCCGCGACCGCAGCGAGGACACCGAACCGCTGCGCTACTGGAAGTCCTACGGGGTCGCGGGCACCGGTGGCCGCATCGCCCGCGACGAGCTGTCCACCTGGGCCGACTGGCTGGAGGAGCGCGGCGACATCAAGCCGGGGCGGGTCGGGATCAGCGACATCTACACCAACGACTACAACCGCTACCGCGCAGGGAGCAGTGCCCGATGACGCCGCAGACACCGACACTGACGCAGACACGTCCCGTACCGGCGCGGACGCCGCCGGAAGTCGTACCGAAGCTCAGGCTGGAGGGCGTCGGCAAGACCTTCCCCGTACGGGCCAAGGGCCGCGCCAGGCGCGCCGCGCCCGCCACCGTCACCGCGCTCCAGGACATCAGCCTCGACATCGCCGACGGCGAGTTCACCGTCCTCGTCGGCCCCAGCGGCTGCGGCAAGTCCACCCTCCTCGATCTGCTCGGCGGCCTCACCACCCCCACCTCGGGCCGCATCCTCCTCGACGGCGAGCCCGTCACGGGCCCCGGACTCGACAGGGGCATCGTCTTCCAGCAGTACGCGCTGCTGCCCTGGCGCACCGCACAGGGCAACGTCGAGTTCGGGCTTGAGGCCACCGGCGTACCGCGCGGGGAGCGGGCCGAGCGGGCCCGCGAGGTGCTGGCCCTCGTCGGGCTCACGGGCTTCGAGGACCGGCATCCGCACGAGCTGTCCGGCGGCATGCGGCAGCGCGTCGCCATCGCCCGCAGCCTCGCCTACGACCCGGGCGTGCTGCTGATGGACGAACCCTTCGGCGCGCTCGACGCGCAGACCCGCGAATCGCTCCAGGACGAGCTGCTGCGCGTCTGGGAACGCACGGGCAAGACCGTCGTCTTCATCACCCACAGCATCGACGAGGCCGTGCACCTGGGCCAGCGCGTCGCGGTGCTGACCTCGCGGCCAGGACGCGTCAAGGAGGTCGTGCCCATCGACCTCGGCTCCCGTACGGAGGGCGAGGACGTGCGCTCCAGCGCCGCGTTCGCCGAGCAGCGCCACCGCCTCTGGGAGCTGCTGCACGACGAGATCAGCACCGCGCAGCGTCAGGAGAGGGAGCCGTCGGCGGCATGAGCGAGAAGACACTGACCCCCGCGTACACCCGCCGGAACCCGGACCCGGACCCGGACCGGAGCCCGGACCCGGACACCCTCGTGGACACCTCGGACGTCCCCGCACCCGCTCGGGGCGCCCCCGTCCGCGCCGCCCTGACCGGCCTCCTCGGCGCCGTGCCGCGCGCCCTCACCCGCGTCGCCGCGATCCTCGTCCTGCTGGCAGTGTGGGAGGCGGCGCCCCGGCTCGCGCTGGTGGACCGCACCTTCCTGCCGCCGTGCTCCGAGGTGGCGCTCGCCTGGTGGGAGCTGCTCGCCGACGGGCAGTTGCTCGACGACGCGCAGGCCAGCCTCGGAAGGTCGCTCGCCGGGTTCGCGCTGGCCGTCGTCATCGCCGTGCCGCTCGGGCTGCTGATCGGCTGGTACCGGCCCCTCGCCGACTTCCTCGGACCCCTGCTGGAGGTCTTCCGCAACACGGCCGCGCTCGCGCTGCTCCCGGTCTTCGTGCTGCTGCTCGGCATCGGAGAGACGTCGAAGATCTCGATCGTGCTCTACGCGTGCACGTGGCCCATCCTGCTCAACACCATCAGCGCCGTGCGGACCGTCGATCCGACGCTGCTGCGGCTGGCCGCCTCCATGGACCTCTCCCCGCTGCGGCTCTTCCAGAAGGTGATCCTCCCCGCGTCCGTGCCCGTCATCTTCACCGGCATCCGGCTGGCGGGCGCGGTGGCCATCCTCGTCCTCGTCGCCGCCGAGATGGTCGGCGCGAAAGCCGGGCTCGGCTTCCTGATCAACAACTCGCAGTTCAACTTCGCCATCCCGCAGATGTACGCCGGGATCGTCACGATCTCCGCGATCGGCGTCGCCTTCAACCAGCTCCTCGTCGCCCTGGAGCGCCGCTTCACTTCCTGGCGCACGGCCTGACGGCTCCGTATCCACCACCCCCGTACAACGCGGACCCCGACAGAAAGGCAGCACCCCGCCATGAGCAGCAGCACCCCCGGATTCGACATCCGCCGCATCGGCGGCCGTATCGGCGCGGAGATCCACGGCGTCGACCTCTCAGCCGAGATCACCGCGACCACCAGGTCCACCGGGACCACCGAGCCCGATTCCGCACTCGTGCGGGAGCTGAACGCGGCCCTCCTGGAGCACAAAGCGCTCGTCTTCCGCGACCAGCACCTCGACGACGCGGCCCAGGTGCGCTTCGCCTCCCTCTTCGGTGAGCTGACGACGGCGCATCCCACCGTCCCCTCGGTCGAGGGCCGGCCGAACATCCTCCCCGTGGACGGCGGCGAGGGCATCCGCGCCAACCACTGGCACACCGACGTCACCTTCGTACGGACGCCGCCCAAGGCCAGCACCCTGCGCAGCCTCGTCGTACCGCCCTACGGCGGCAACACCCTCATCGCCAACTCGGCCGCCGCCTACCAGGACCTTCCCGAGCCGCTGCGCGAGCTGGCCGACAAGCTGTGGGCCGTCCACACCAACGACTACGACTACGCGGCGCCCAAGAACGAGGCGGTCGCCGAGCACCGCAAGGTGTTCACCTCCCGCAGGTGGAAGACCGCGCACCCGGTCGTGCGCGTGCACCCGGAGAGCGGCGAACGCGGCCTGTTCATCGGCGGGTTCGCGCAGTCCCTCGTCGGCATCGGGCCCGCCGACTCCCGCGATCTGCTGCGCATACTCCAGGGCTACGTCACCCGCCCCGAGAACATCGTGCGTGTCGCCTGGCAGCCGGGCGACCTCGTCCTCTTCGACAACCGCATCACACAGCACTACGCGCCCGACGACTACGGCGACCTGCCGCGCCGCCTGCACCGCGTCACCGTCGCAGGGGACCTCCCGGTGGGGACGGACGGCAGGCGCAGCTACGCCGTCGAGGGCGACGACGCCGCGCACTACACCCCCGCCGATAGCGCCGATACCGCTGA
Organism: Streptomyces sp. NPDC054796; assembly: GCF_053611545.1. Classification (NCBI taxonomy): domain Bacteria; kingdom Bacillati; phylum Actinomycetota; class Actinomycetes; order Kitasatosporales; family Streptomycetaceae; genus Streptomyces; species Streptomyces sp. NPDC054796. The sequence goes on from NZ_JBSHAO010000004.1 coordinate 144,764, forward strand.
CACCGCCGATCCCGCCGCCTCCGCGGCGGCCTGACCCGGGCACCGCCCGCCTGCTGAGGAGACCACCATGACCACCGCCGCCCTCGCCGCCGACTCCCGTCACCTGCGCGTCGTACGCGAAGCCCTGCCCGACGGGCTGCTGCCAGGACAGCTCCCCGGGCAACTCACGTACGACGACGGGGGTGAGGACCGGGGCGCGCGCAACGAACGGGGTACGCCGCTCGTCGGCTATCTGGTGCTCGTGCCCGAGGGCACCGATCCCGCGGACTTCCTCGCGCCGTCGGGGGCGAAGGCGGAGGTCAGGCCGCTGACCTACACAGGCGAGCCGCCCACGCCGCCGCATCCCGGCGATCCGGGCACGCCGCGCGCCCAGGGAGACAGCGGCACCGCCCCAGCCACCCCCGCGACCCCCGCCCGCAAGGGCATCCACATCGACCCGGAACGGCACATCGCCGAGGTCGACGGGCGCGCACTCGACCTCACCTACCTGGAGTTCGAGCTGCTGGCCCACCTCGTCGCGCACCCGCACCGCGTGCACTCGCGCGACCACCTGGTGGGCACCCTGTGGGGCTACAGCCACATCGGCGACGGCCGCACCGTCGACGTCCACATCGCCCGCCTGCGCCGCAAGCTCGGCGCGGGCCACCGCGAGCAGATCGTCACGGTCCGCCGCGTCGGCTACAAGTACGTGCCCGTCACCGGCTGACCATCCGCGCACCCCCTCCCCGGGGCGGCAGGTAACCCCCTCCGTGCCGCCCCCCCCCGCCCGCCCCCCGTTCCGACCTGAGGAAATCCGAGGGAAACCCGTTCCATGAGCCTGACCTTCCACTGGTTCCTGCCCACCAGCGGCGACAGCCGCCACGTCGTCGGCGGTGGCCACGGCGCGCCCGCCACCGCCTCCGCCGCCGACCGGCCGCCCAGCGTCCCCTACCTCACCCAGATCGCCCGCGCCGCCGAACACCTGGGCTTCACCGGTGCTCTCACCCCGACCGGCGCCTGGTGCGAGGACGCCTGGCTCACCACGGCCATGATCAGCCAGCACACCGAGCGGCTGAAGTTCCTCGTCGCCTTCCGCCCAGGCTTCCTCTCCCCGGCCTTCGCCGCGCAGATGGCCTCCACCTACCAGCGCCAGAGCGGCGGCCGGCTGCTGCTGAACGTCGTCACCGGAGGCGAGAGCAAGGAGCAGCGCGCCTACGGCGACTTCCTCGACAAGGACGCGCGCTACGCCCGTACCGGAGAGTTCCTGGGGATCGTGCGGGCGCTGTGGCGGGGCGAGACCGTCGACCACGTGGGCGCGCACCTGTCCGTCGAGGGCGCCGCGCTGACCCGGCTGCCCGAGCCGGTGCCCGACGTGTACTTCGGCGGCTCCTCGCCCGCCGCGCTCGACGTCGCCGCGCGCCACGCCGACGTCTACCTCACCTGGGGCGAGCCGCCCGCGCAGGTCGCCGAGAAGATCGCCCGGGTGCGGGCGCTCGCCGCCGGGCAGGGCCGCAGCCCGCGCTTCGGCATCCGGCTGCACACCATCACCCGCGACACGTCGGAGGCCGCCTGGGCGGAGGCACGGCGGCTGCTCGACGGCTTCGACCCGCAGACCGTCGCCGCCGTCCAGAAGGGCCTGGGCAGCAGCGAGTCCGAGGGCCAGAAGCGGATGCTCGCCCTGCACGGCGGTGGCCGCGACGGGCTGGAGATCCACCCCGGCCTCTGGGCGGGCATCGGCCTGGTGCGCGGCGGCGCCGGAACGGCCCTGGTCGGCAGCCACGCCGAGGTGGCCGGGCTGATCAAGGAGTACCGGGACGTGGGCATCGAGGAGTTCGTACTCTCCGGCTACCCGCACCTGGAGGAGGCGTACTGGTTCGGCGAGGGGGTGCTCCCGCTGCTGCGCCGCGAGGGACTGTTCGTCCCCGCGGGCGAGCGGGCCGCGGCGAGGGACGGCGGCGGCTACGCGCTGAGCGCGGCGGGCTGACGGGAGCCGGGCCGACGGGAGCCGGCGGCGGCCTCCTCGTAGCGCAGCGCGAGGAGCGCCGCCATCTCCGGCGCGGCGCCGAGGACGGGCGCGAGCACGTCGGCGCCCGCCTCGCGGGCCCCGGCGGCGATGCGGTCGGGCAGGAAGCCCGGCGCGACGACGTACGGCGCGACGGCGATCCGCTCGACGCCGTCCGCGCGCAGGGCGCGCACGGCGTCGGCCGTACGGGGAAGGGATGCGGAGGCGAACGCAGGCCGCACGGCGCACCAGCCAGTGGTACGCCGCCACTCCCGCGCGACATCTGCGATCACTGCGATCGCCTCCGGGTCGGTGGAACCCGCCGAGGCCAGGACGACCCCGGTGGACGCTTCGTCGCCGGGCCGCAGCCCGGCCTCCCGCAGCCGCCGCTCCAGCGCCGTCGCCAGCAGTTGGTGCGGCCCGAGCACGGGCGCCTGCCGTACGGACAGGCGCGGCAGCCGCGCCGTCACCTCGTGCAGCACGGCGGGGATGTCGGACTTGGCGTGGAAGGCCCGCGTCAGGAGGAGGGGCAGCGCGACGATGTCGCGCAGGCCCTCGGCGTGCAGCCGCTCCAGCACCTGCGGGACGCTGGGCGCGTTGAAGTCGAGGTAGCCGACCTCGACGCGCAGGCCGGGCCGCATCGCGCGCACGCGCGCGCACAGCGCCGCGACGGTCGCGGCGTGCCGGGGGTCTCGGCTCCCGTGCGCCACGACCACGAGTGCGGGTCGTGGATGGTTCAGCATGGCTGTCGCTTCTCTCGCTTCTCTTCCGACGTGTCTCTGTTCCGGCGTGTTCTCTTACGGGAACGGCGAACGGTTCGCCGCTCCGGCGTCGCGGTGGCAGGTGGCCCCGGAACACGAACCCGGGGCCACCGCGGCAACCTCGTCCGGGCCGCCCTACCGCATCAGGCCGCGTGCCCGCAGCACCCGGCGCTCCACGGGGGCGAAGATGAGCAGTTCGATGCCGATGCCCACCAGGAGGATCAGCAGGATCGCGCCCAGCACCAGCGGCATGTCCTGGTACGAGCGCCCCGTCTCCAGCAACTGGCCGAGCCCCGCGCCCAGTTCGGGCGAGGTGGCGATCAGCTCGGCCGCCATCAGGGAGCGCCAGGAGAACGCCCAGCCCTGCTTCAGCCCCGCGATGTAGCCCGGCAGCGCGGCGGGCAGCAGCACGTGCCGCACGCCCCGCAGCCCCGTCGCGCCGATGACCTTGCCCGCGCGCAGATGCATGGGCTGGATCTGGTCGACGCCCGCGACGAGCCCGTTCGCGATCGAGGGCACGGCGCCGAGCAGCACCACGGCGTAGATCGTGGCGTCGGTGAGCCCGAACCAGATGATCGCGGCCGGCACCCAGGCCACCGAGGGCAGCGACTGCAACCCCGAGAGTATGGGCCCGATCGCGGCCCGTACGGGCTTGACCCGCGCCACCAGCAGCCCCAGTGGCGTACCGACGAGGAGCGCGATGACGAAGCCCAGCGCACCTCGCGACACGCTCTGCCAGATGATGCCGAGGATCGTGCCCTTGTACCACTCCTCGGCCAGCGCGTTCCAGACCATCAGCGGGCTGGGGAGCTGGTACTCCGGCTTGACGTGCAGCGCGAACGCCGTCTGCCACAGGGCGAGGACGAGGAAGACCGCGACGACCGGGGGCAGCACCTTCTTCACCAGGACGCGGCCGATGGGCGGCCTGGTCGTGGTGCGGGTGTCGAGCGCGTCGAGCCCGGCCTCCAGACCGGCCAGCTCGGCCGCCGCGTCCTGCTTGCCCGCGGTGGGCGCCTTCGTGGTCCTGGCGGTCTTCGTGCTCACCGCGTCCTTCGTGTCCTTCGCTTCCTTCGTTTTCGCCGTGCCGTTCGGGCCGGTCGAGCTGCCCGTGCCGCCCGCGCCGTTCGTGCCGGGCGGCTCGGGCGCGTCCCTTGCCGCCACCTTGCCCGGCGGGCCCGCGCCCGCGCCCGCCGTGCCGTCGCCCCGCGCGCCCTCTGGCGTCGGGGATCCCGTGTCGGTGGTCTCAGTGCTGGCCATGTCGGCGGATCTCCCCCCGCAGTTGTTCGGTGATCTCCACGGACAGGCTGGCCACGTCCGCGTCCTCGATGCGGCGCGGCTGCGGGATGTCCACCTCCCACTCACGGGCGATGCGCCCGGGGCGGGAGGAGAGCAGCACGACGCGCTCGGCCAGCCGGACGGCCTCGCGCACGTTGTGCGTCACGAAGAGCACCGAGACGCTGGTCTCGGACCAGATCCGGGTCAGCTCCTCGTGCAGCACGTCGCGCGTGATGGCGTCGAGCGCCGCGAACGGCTCGTCCATCAGCAGGAGCTGGCTGTCCTGCGCGAGCGCCCGCGCCAGCGCCACGCGCTGCCGCATGCCGCCGGACAGCTCGTGCACCCGCTTGCGGTACGCGCCGGTCAGCCGGACCAGCTCCAGCAGCCGTTCCGCCTCGCCCCGCCGCTCGGACTTGGGCAGCCCGCGCATCTTCAGGGCCAGCTCGATGTTCTTGCCCGCGGTGAGCCAGGGGAACAGCGCGTGCTCCTGGAACATCAGCGCGGGCCGCCCGCCCGGCACCTCGATGGCGCCCTCCGACGGGCTGTCGAGACCGGCGATCAGGTTGAGCAGGGTGGACTTGCCGCAGCCCGAGGCGCCGAGCAGCGTGACGAACTCGCCGGGTGCGACATCGAGGGTGATGTCGTCCAGTACCTGCTGCTGTGCGCCGGGGCGGCCGAAGGACTTGGAGACGTGCTCGATACGGGCGGCGTAGCCGCCGTCGCGCTTGGCGTGCTGCCGCTTCGGAGCGGCCGTGGTCCCGGTCGTGGTCCCGGGCTTCGTGGTCAGGGTGGTGGTGGGGGGCATCGCTGTCACCTCCGGAAGGTGTGCGGGTACGGGGCGGGCGGCACGGGTCAGTTGCCGCCGCTGCTGAGTCCGGCGTCCTCGACCGCGGGCTGTCCCTGGCCCTTCAGCACCCTGTTGAGGATGGAGAGGTCGTAGATGCCCTTGAGGTCGAACTTCTTGAGCAGTCCCGCCTCGACACCGTGCTCGGCCTGCTCCTTGAGCGTGGAGGCGAGCGGGTCGTCGGTGACCTCGATGTCCTTGAAGGCGGAGTCGAGCACCTTCTGCGGCAACGGCTTGCCCGCGTCGCGCTCCAGGGCCGAGTTGATGTGCTTCTTCGCCGCGTCGGGGTGCTCGTCGATCCAGGCGTTGGTCTTCACCGAGCCGCGCACGACGGCCTCGACGACGTCGGGGTGCTCCTTGAGGAAGTCCTGGCGGACGACGAGGTTGGTGGTGACGAACTCGCCCTTGTCCCAGAGCTTCTTCTCGTTCAGCAGGACCTTCCCGTCCTTGGCGACGAGGTTCGACGCGGTGGGCTCGGGCACCCATGCGCCGTCGATGCCGCCCTGCTGGAAGGTGGTGGGGATCTCCTTGTTGTCCTGGCGCAGTACGGAGACGTCGCCCTTGCCCGTCTCGGCGTCCACCTTCAGGCCTTTGCCCCTGAGGTAGTTGAGGAGGGCCACGTCCTGGGTGTTGCCGAGCTGCGGGGTGGCGATGCGCTTGCCCTTGAGGTCGTCCAGCGACTTGATCTTGTCCGGGTTCACGACGAGGGAGGCGCCGCCCGAGGTGGCGCCCGAGACGATGCGCAGGTTCTTGCCGTTCGCCTTCGTGTAGCCGTTGATGGCGGGGGAGGGGCCGACCCAGGTCATGTCCACGGCCTTGGCGTTCAGGGCCTCGATGGCGGAGGGGCCCGCGTTGAAGACCTGGGTGCCGACCTTGGTGCCGCCCAGCTCCTCGGGGATCTCCCCGCCGTCGCGCAGGCCGACCAGGGGCGTGGCGTGGGTGACGTTGGCGAAGTAGCCGACCTTCACCTCGTCCAGCCCGTCGATCTTCTTGCCGCCCGCCGCCGCGGGGCCGCCCTTGTCCTCGACGGCCTTCGAACCGTAGCCGCAGGCCGTCAGGAGCAGCGGGAGCGTGGCGAGAACGGAGAGCGAGCGGAGGGTTCTGCGGGCGGTGGGAGACACGGGACGGTCCTCTCGGTGGGGCGGCGGCTGAACGGGGCGCGGGCGCGGGTACGGACTGATGCGACGTGCGTGACGTACATCAGCCGCGGCATCGCCCGACCCCGCCCTGGCCGCTGCCACGGACGCCACTGCCGATCCGGCCGCCCGTCTGGTCGAAGGTCGAGAAGACCTCGGTGGACGCGAACATCGACGCGTACATCGTCAGAAGTCCCAGCCCTCGTCGTCCTGCTCCGCCTGCCGTGGCGCGGCCTCCTTCGCCACCTCGGCGAAGGCGTCGCCCGCCATGCCGGCGGTCAGGGTGGTGCCGTCGGCGGGGTCGATGAGGAGGAAGGAGCCGGTGCGGCGGGAGTCGGCGTAGGGGTCGAGGGGCAGGGGCTCGGCGGTGCGCAGGACGAGTCGGCCGATGTCGTTGGCGACCAGCTCCCCGGGCTCTGGGTGCTGGGAGAGGTCGTCCAGGGTGAGCCGCGAGGGGATCTCCTTGACGATGGCCTTGACGGTGCGGGTGGTGTGCTTGAGCAGCACGCGCGCGCCGGGCTTGAGGGGTGTGTCGCTCAGGTGGCAGGCCGTCGCGGTGATGTCCTGGGTGGCGGTGACGGTGGCGTCGCGGGGGACGATCATGTCGCCGCGCGAGATGTCCAGGTCGTCGGCCAGGCGCACGGTCACGGACTGGGGCGCCCAGGCGACGTCCACGGACTGGCCCAGGTTGTCGATGCCCTCGATGGCGCTGGTGCGCCCGGAGGGCAGGACCGTCACCTCCTGGCCGACGCGCAGCACACCTGAGGCGATCTGGCCCGCGTAGCCCCGGTAGTCGGGGTGGTCGGCGGTCTGGGGGCGGATGACGTACTGGACGGGGAAGCGGGCCGGGTCGTCGCTGGGGTCGTGGGTGACCGCGACGGTCTCCAGGTGCTCCAGGACGGTGGGCCCGCCGTACCAGTCCATGTTCGCCGAGGCCGTCACCACGTTGTCGCCCACCAGCGCCGAGATCGGGATCGCGGTGATCTCGGGGACGCCCAGGGAGGCGGCGTAGGTGGTGAACTCGGTGGCGATACGGGCGAAGACGGCCTCCTCGTAGCCGACGAGGTCCATCTTGTTGACGGCCAGCACCACGTGCGGGACGCGCAGCAGCGCGGCCACGGCGGCGTGCCGGCGGGTCTGCTCGACCACGCCGTTGCGGGCGTCGACCAGGACGACGGCGAGTTCGGCCGTGGAGGCCCCGGTGACCATGTTGCGGGTGTACTGCACATGGCCGGGGGTGTCGGCGAGGATGAAGCGGCGGCGGGGGGTGGCGAAGTAGCGGTAGGCCACGTCGATGGTGATGCCCTGTTCCCGCTCGGCGCGCAGGCCGTCGGTGAGCAGGGCCAGGTCGGGCGCCTCCTGGCCGCGGCTGCGGGAGGCGTGCTCGACGGCCTCCAACTGGTCGGCGAGCACCGACTTGGAGTCGTGCAGCAGCCGCCCGACCAGCGTCGACTTCCCGTCGTCGACGGAACCCGCGGTCGCGAAACGCAGCAGCGAGGTGGACGCCAGCACGTCGTCCTCGGTGCCTGTGGTGACAGATGTACTCATGTCTAGAAGTACCCTTCGCGCTTGCGGTCTTCCATGGCGGCTTCGGAGAGCTTGTCGTCGGCGCGGGTGGCGCCCCGCTCGGTGAGGCGGGAGGCCGCGATCTCGGCGATGACCTTCTCGATGGTGTCGGCGTCGGAGTCCACGGCGCCGGTGCAGGACATGTCGCCCACGGTGCGGTACCGCACCTGGCGCACCTCCAGCGGCTCGCGCTCGGAGGGGCCGCCCCACTCGCCGGGGGCCAGCCACATGCCGCTGCGCGAGAAGACCTCACGCCGGTGCGCGTAGTAGATCGCCGGGAGTTCGATCTTCTCCCGGGCGATGTACTGCCACACGTCCAGCTCGGTCCAGTTGCTCAGCGGGAAGACCCGCACATGCTCGCCAGGCGAGTGCCGCCCGTTGTAGAGCTGCCACAGCTCGGGGCGCTGCCTGCGCGGGTCCCAGCCGCCGAACTCGTCCCGCAGCGAGAACACCCGCTCCTTGGCCCGCGCCTTCTCCTCGTCCCGGCGTCCGCCGCCGAACACCGCGTCGAACCTGTTGGTGTCGATGGCGTCGAGCAGGGGCACCGTCTGCAACGGGTTCCGTGTCCCGTCAGGACGCTCCCGCAACTGGCCGCTGTCGATGAAGTCCTGCACGGAGGCGACGTGGAGCCGCAGTCCGTGCTGGGCCACGGTGCGGTCGCGGTACTCCAGGACCTCGGGGAAGTTGTGCCCCGTGTCCACGTGCAGCAGCGCGAAGGGCACCGGCGCGGGCGCGAAGGCCTTGAGCGCCAGGTGCAGCATCACGATGGAGTCCTTGCCGCCCGAGAAGAGGATCACCGGGCGCTCGAACTCCCCGGCGACCTCCCGGAAGATGTGCACACCCTCCGACTCCAGCGCGTCCAGGTGGGACAGCGCGTACGGGTTGTCGCCCTCTCCGGGGCCGCCGCTCTCCCGCGCGGTCGTTGCCGTCGTCACGCCAGTCCCCTTTCGGTGAGCAGCGCGCGCAGCGCCGCAGCGGATTCCTCGACGCTCTGCCGGTGTGCCTCGATCCGCAGATCGGGGGAGTCCGGCGCTTCGTAGGGGTCGTCGATTCCGGTCAGTCCTGAGATCCGGCCCGCGGCCTGCTGGGCGTAGAGGCCCTTCACGTCCCGCTCGGAGCAGATCTCGACGGGGGTGGCGACGTGCACCTCCAGATACGGGGTGCCCTCCGCCTGGTGCCGCTTGCGCACCGCCTCACGGCTGTCCGCGTACGGCGCGATGACCGGAACCAGGACCTTCGTTCCGTGGGAGGCGAGCAGTTCGGCCACGAAGCCGATGCGCTGAACGTTGGTGTCACGGTCGGTACGGGAGAAGCCGAGACCGGCGGAGAGGAACGTGCGGATCTCGTCGCCGTCCAGCACCTCCACCTGGTGCCCGGCGGCGGCCAGGTCCTGTGCCAGCGCGTTGGCGATCGTCGTCTTGCCCGCGCTCGGCAGGCCCGTCAGCCACACCGTGGCTCCCTGACCTGTCGTCTCCGTCATCTCCGGCTCCCTGGGTATGTGTTCGCTCATCAGCTCTTCTTCGCCATGTACGGCGGAACGTCGTCTCGCGCGAGAGGTGTAGCGCTCACGGGCGCGTCCGCGTTCCCGGTCACCGCCGCAGTCCTCCGGCCACCGCCGACCACCGACCGCCGTCCCCCGCAGTCCTCCGGCCACCGACCCCCGCCGCCGACCTCCGGCCACTGTCCCGGCCTCCGCGCGCCCATTCGGCTATACGCCGTAGGGCTGTTCGACAGTGTGCCTTTCAGAGGTGAATACCGCACTCGTTCTTACCGCGTCCCGCCCAGCGTCCCGCACGAGCGTCCTCTCCCTCTAGTACGCGTCGGGTGCATGGGGCGCATCCGACAGAGGTGTAACCGTCGCTGAGCAGCGGGTTCGTGAGAACACCGTGCTCCGTGATGTACGCGTCCACGTCCGCCTGCGTCCAGCGGGCGATCGGCGACACCTTGACCTTCTCGCGCTTGTCGTCCCAGCCCACGACGGGTGTGTTTGCTCGTGTGGGGGATTCGTCCCTGCGCAGCCCTGTGGCCCACGCGTCGTACGCCTTCAGACCCCGCTCCAGCGGCTCCACCTTGCGCAGCGCGCAGCACAGGTCGGGGTCCCTGTCGTGCAGTTTCGGCCCGTACTGCGCGTCCTGCTGGGCCACTGTCTGCCTCGGGGTGAGTGTGATCACCTCGACGTCCATCACCGCTTCCACCGCGTCCCGGGTCCCGATCGTTTCGGGAAAGTGGTAGCCGGTGTCGAGAAACACGACATGAACGCCCGGAATCGCGCGCGATGCGAGATGAGCGACCACAGCGTCCTCCATGGATGAAGTGACGCAGAAACGGGGGCCGAAGGTCTCTGCGGCCCATCGAAGTATGTCAAGTGCGGGAGCATTTTCCAGCTCCCTGCCCGCCTCCTCGGCGAGCCCGCGCAGTTGCGCGGTGGTGTACCGCTGGGCGGTGGTCATCGGGTGGATCCCCCTTCGGTGGCGTCCTCGCGCCGCAGGCCCTTGGCCAGCAGCCCGAGGAAGGAGAGCTTGAAGGCGCGGTTGCAGGCCGCGCATTCCCAGGCGCCGGGCCCCTCCTCGGAAGGGCGCAGGTCCTCGTCTCCGCAGTAGGGGCAGTAGAACGGGGCTGCTCGTTCGCTCATTTCAGGGCACCCTCTTCGGCGCGGGCCGCCCACTGGGCGAACCGCTCGCCGTCCTCGCGCTGCTCACGGAAGTTGGTGAGCACGCGCTCGACGTAGTCGGGGAGTTCGTCGGCCGTGACCTTCAGACCGCGTACCTTGCGGCCGAAGCCGGGCTCCAGGCCGAGCGAGCCGCCCAGGTGCACCTGGTAGCCCTCGACCTGCTCGCCCTCCTTGTTGGTGACGAGCTGGCCCTTGAGACCGATGTCCGCGACCTGGATGCGGGCGCAGGAGTTGGGGCAGCCGTTGATGTTGATGGTGACGGGCTCGTCGAAGTCCGCCATCCTGCGCTCCAGTTCGTCGATGAGCCAGGAGCCTCGGGCCTTGGTCTCGACGATGGCGAGCTTGCAGAACTCGATGCCGGTGCAGGCCATCGTGCCGCGCCGGAAGACGGACGGCCTGGTGGTCAGGTCGAGCGCCTCCAGGCCCTCGGTGAGCGATTCGAGCTGCTCCTCGGGCACGTCCAGGACGAGCATCTTCTGCTCGGCCGTCGTACGGACGCGGCCCGAGCCGTGCGCCTCGGCGAGGTCGGCGATCTTGCTCAGGGTGCCGCCGTCGACGCGGCCGACGCGGGGCGCGAAGCCCACGTAGTAGCGGCCGTCCTTCTGCTTGTGGATGCCGACGTGATCGCGCCACTTGGCCGCGGGGACCTCGGGCGCGGGGCCGTCGGCGAGCTTGCGCAGCAGGTACTCGTCCTCCAGGACCTGGCGGAACTTCTCTGGGCCCCAGTCGGCGAGCAGGAACTTCAGCCGCGCGCGGGTGCGCAGCCGCCGGTAGCCGTAGTCGCGGAAGATGGCCACGACGCCCTCGTGCACGTCGGCGACCTCCTCGACGGGCACCCAGGCGCCGAGCCGCACGCCGAACCTGGGGTTCGTGGAGAGGCCGCCGCCGACCCACACGTCGAAGCCGGGCCCGTACTGCGGGTGGACGACGCCGACGAAGGACACGTCGTTGATCTCGTGCGCGACGTCCAGCAGCGGCGAGCCCGATACGGCGGTCTTGAACTTCCTGGGGAGGTTCGAGTACTTGGGGTTGCCCACGACCCGGCGGTTGATCTCCTCGATGGCAGGGGTGCCGTCGATGATCTCGTCCTCGGCGATACCGGCGACGGGCGAGCCCAGGATGACGCGCGGGGTGTCGCCGCACGCCTCCGTGGTGGAGAGGCCGACGCCTTCGAGACGGCGCCAGATCTCCGGCATGTCCTCGACGCGGATCCAGTGGAACTGGACGTTCTGCCGGTCGGTGATGTCGGCGGTGCCGCGCGCGAACTCCTGCGAGATGTCGCCGATCGTGCGCAGCTGCTGGGTGGTCAGCCTGCCGCCGTCGATGCGGACGCGGAGCATGAAGAACTCGTCGTCCAGCTCCTCCGGCTCCAGCACCGCCGTCTTGCCGCCGCTGATCCCGGGCTTGCGCTGTGTGTAGAGGCCCCACCAGCGCATCCGTCCGCGCAGGTCGGAGCCGTCGATGGAGTCAAAACCGCGATGGGCGTAAATCGTCTCAATGCGTGTCCGCACATTGAGACCGTCATCGTCCTTCTTGTTCTGCTCGTTGCCGTTCAGTGGCGTGAAGTGTCCTGCGGCCCACTGGCCCTCGCCGCGGTGGCGTCCGGCCTTCTTGCGGCTCGTTGCGGGTGCGGGTCGCTCGGGGGTGTCGGCCATGGCTGTAGGTCCTTCGGGGCAGACGCGGACGGACTTTTGGGCGCGGATGAGGTTCCTGAGCTGCCAGGACGAGGACGTACGCGCGCACGGCGCAGCCGCGCACGCGGAAGGACCGCGACGCGGTGGGGTACGTCAGGCAGGGAGACCGCGCGCCCGCGACATCGGGGGCGGCTCGGAGATCGGCGGCGCTGAGACTGTCAGCCCGCCGGACAGATGGCGCTGGACATGCGGCCGAGGTCGACGTGACGTCGACTCACCAAGGCGATTCCAGCGCGAGACATGACGGAAGCGTTGCACGCGCGTGAGAGGGGAGTCCACTGTTATCCGCTATGTGGACGAGATCGTCTCGCATCGCGGACGCGTGTGGAGTCCGTCACACAGGGGCCGCGCGGGAATACTTCCGGTGCCTCCCGCTTCCCCGGGGTGCGGCCCCGGACGCGGCGCCGGGGTCCTCAGCGGCGCCCCTTCTCCGGGGCGCCGGAGGAGGTGGGCGCGGGGGTGGGTGCGGCGGCGCGGAGCTGTCCGGAGGCCGCCGCCTCGATGACCTCGTCCAGCACGTCGCGGGAGCGGAGCAGATCGCCGATCATCCGGTCGATGCGCTCGCGCTCCACCGTCAGATCGGAGACCAGGCGCGGGGTGGCGGTCTCGGAGGGGCCGCCGTCCGTGTCGCGCATGCACGGCAGCAATTGCGCGATCTTCTCGCTGCACAGCCCGGCGGCGAACAGCTCCTGCACGAGGACGACCCGGTCCACGGCGCCCTCGCCGTAGTCGCGGTGGCCGCCGGGGGTGCGGTCAGCGGACAGCAGTCCCTGCTTCTCGTAGTAGCGCAGCGAACGCTCGCTCACGGCGGTACGCCGCGCCAGCTCACCGATCCGCATGGTGGACTCCTCGCGTGGGGGCGCCCCGGGGCCGGGCTGAGCGGCGAGGGCCGGGCTTGAATCTGACACCAATGTCAGGTTCTACGGTACCCGGCATGACGCACACACCCCGCACCCTGGACACCCCGGCCGCCCCGGACACCTCGCGCCTCTTCGAACCCGCTGGCCTCGGCACCCTCACCCTGCCCAACCGCCTGGTGATGGCCCCGATGACCCGCAACCGCGCCACGGCGGACGGTGTGCCGCGGCCCATGATGGCCACCTACTACGCACAGCGCGCCTCCGCCGGACTGATCATCGCGGAGGCGGCCACCCCGAACGCCGTCGGACAGACCTACCCGCACATCACCGCGATCCACGACGACGCGCACGTGACCGGCTGGCGTCGCGTCACGGACGCCGTCGCCGAAGCCGGTGGCCGGATGTTCCTCCAGATCCAGCACGGCGGCCGGGTCGGCCACCCCGACACCAGCGGGCTCACCCCCGTCGCGCCCTCGCCCGTGCCGCTCCCGGAGACGCTCCACACGCCCGGCGGACGCAAGGACGCCGTCGTCCCCCGCGAGATGACCACCGAGGAGATCCGCTCCACCGTGGCCGACTTCGCCGCCGCGGCCCGCAGGGCACTGGAAGCGGGCTTCGCCGGGGTCGAGGTGCACAGCGCCAACGGCTACCTCCTCCACCAGTTCCTCGGCCGGAACACCAACCGCCGCACCGACGCCTACGGCGGCCCCGTGACGGGGCGCATCCGCTTCGTCGTGGAGGTGGTCAGGGCCGTCGCCGAGGCGATCGGGCCCGAGCGGACAGGGCTGCGCGTCTCGCCGGGCAACACCGTCAACGGCATGGACGAGGGCGACACCGGCAGCATCTACCCCGCGCTCGTCGACGCCCTCGCGGACAGCGGCCTGGCCTATCTGCACCTCGGCTACGCCGACCCGGACCAGCCCCTCTTCCACGAGCTGCGCGCCGCCTGGCCCGGCACGCTCATCGCCAACCCCGTGCTGCCCCGCGACGCCGTCCCCGCCGACGGCGGCCTGCGCGAGGCCGGGCGCCTGCTGGCCGCCGGCGCCGACCTCATCGCGCTCGGCCGCCCCTTCCTGGCCAACCCCGACCTGGTCGAGCGGCTCCGCACCGGCGCGCCCCTCAACCCCGTGCGCGAGGCGTACCTGATGTACGTGGGCGGAGAGACCGGCTACACCGACTACCCGTCGCTCGCCGACGTGTGACGAGGGCGGGGCCGGGCCGGTGTTCGGAGAAGGGGCCCTACGTGCCGGGACGCTCCCCCAGCGGACGTTCCGCGCCGGGCCACGGGCCCGGCACCGTCGGCTCGGGCTCGTCCTCGGTCTTCTTCTCGAAGACACGGAAGCCGCGCCGCTCGTAGTTGCCCAGCGCGTACGGGCCGTCCTTGCTGCACGTCTTGACCCACACCCGCGTCGTCACCGGATGCCCGGGCCACCGCAGTGCCAGGTCCCAGGCGCGCTCCGTACCGGTGGCGAGGAGATGGCCGCCGATGCGACGGCCACGGAAGGCGGGGGCCAGCCCGAAGTAGCTGATCTCCACCGTGCCGGGGCTGCTCGCGCCGTCCAGCTCGATGAACCCCGCCGGCGTGCCCCGCTCGTACGCCACCCACGTCTCCACGCCGGGCCGCTCCAGGAACTCCCGCCACCGCCCGAACGTCCACGGCAGCCGGTCCGTCCAGGCGACGTCGCCGCCGACGGCCGTGTAGAGGAAGCGGCTGAACTCGGGCGTGGGCACCTCGGCCCGTTCGATCCGGATGCCGGACGAGGCGTCCGGAACGCGGGCCGGTACGAGGTCGGAGGGCGCCGTCTGCTCCAGGGACCAGGTGGTCACCGGGAGCACCTGGTTCGTACGGTCACGGTCAGGGCCGCCGCTCATGAGCCCGCCCCGTCCGCCGCATCGGCCGCGTCCGCCGCATCGGCCGCGTCCGCCGCATCGGCCGCGTCCGCACCGTCCCGGCGCACCCGCAGCCCGCGCAGCCGGTTGAGCGCAGCGGCGGTCTCGAAGCGGCGCGGCACCGCGAAGTCCTCGTCGCGCACCGAGAGCAGCAGCTCCACGCCCCCGCCGCCTTCCGCGTCCCCGAGATCGGCGTCGAGGAGGTCCAGCGCCTGCGCGAGCGTACGGTTCCCGTCGACGTGCCCGCGCCGCACCAGCAGCTCCATGGCCAGCCCGATGCCGACCACCTGCCGAGGATCGGCGATCTGCTCAACGGCGCGCAGGTCCACCTCGCTCTCGCCGAAGCTCAGCGCGTCCTCGCCGCGCGCCCGCACCCGCGTACGGCCGCGCGCCTGCGAGTCCAGCGACTCCGGCACCGGACGGCGGTGCACCACGGGCGGGAAGTGCTCGGCCTCGGCCCGGCGCCCCGTGGGCACGGCGGCCACCTCGCGGGCCCGCGCGGTCGCGTCCGACGGCTGGTACGCGTCCATCATCAGCACCAGATCCGCCACCTCCAGATAGTCCCCCGAACCGCCCATCACCAGCACCGTGGACACCCCGTGATCACGGTGCAGGGAGCGCACGGAGTCCACCAGCGGCGTCAGCGGCTCGTGCTCCTTCGCGACCAGGGCCTGCATCCGCGCGTCCCGGATCATCAGATTGGTGGCCGCGGTGTCCTCGTCGATCAGCAGCACCCGCGCACCCGCCTCCACGGCCTCGCACAGGGAAGCGGCCTGCGAGGTGGAACCCGAGGCGTTGTCGGTGGAGAAGTCGGAGGTGTCGGCGCCCGTCGGCAGATGATCCACAAACGCGTGCACGTCCACCCGCTCCACGCCGCGCCCGTCCTCGGCACGCAGCTTCACGGTGTCGTCCCGCGACACCACCAGCTCGCGCCCGTCGCCCGGCACGTGATCCCAGATGCCCGTCTCCAGCGCCCGCAGCAGGGTCGACTTCCCGTGGAAACCGCCGCCGACGACCAGCGTCACGCCCTCCGGGATGCCCATGCCGGTGACCCGGCCCGCGTGCGGCAGCTCCACCGACACCCGCAGCTCCTCCGGCGATGCGAAGGGCACCACGCCCGAACCGGTCGCCGGCCGGTCGTCCACGCCGCTGCGACGCGGCAGCACCGCGCCGTCCGCGACGAACGCGACCAGCCCGCGCGCCGGAAGCGCGGCGCGCAGCATGTCGGAATCCTCCACCGTGTCCACGAACCTGCGGACCTCGTCCGCGTCCAGCGACCCGTACAGCAGCGACCGTTCGGCGATCTCGGGCAGCAGGCGGCACAGCAGCCGCTGCGCCGCGCGCCCGTCGATGCGGCGGCCCTGGCCCGGGAGCGCCGCGCCGAGGCGCAGGGTGACGGAGCCGTCCTCCGGGTCGACGCGGCACGAGCTGCGGTCCAGCACCTCCTGGCCGCCGCCGTCCACGCTCAGCGCGCGCTCGCCCGAGGCGCCGGCTGCGGCACGCCGCACCAGGAAGCCGGCCAGCGCCCTGCGCCGGACCGGGGTCGCCCACAGCTCGCGCGGAAAGCCCGCGGTGGCGCCGTCCACGCGCACGGCGACCCGCGCCGGAGGAGCGAAGGGATCGGCCTGCGCCCGCACCAGCTCGACGACGCAGCCGCCGCCCGACGGGAGCGGCAGCTCCCAGGGGCCGACGAGGCCCTTGTAGCGGCCGTACGGGCCACCGTCCAGGGCGCGGAGTTCGCCGTCGAGCCCCTGGCGCGGGCTGCGACGGGGCGAACGGGGCGCGGCATCGCCGTGGTCGTCGTAGGCGTCGTGGGCCCGGTGTCCGTGACGGGCGCCCGGGGCGCCGTGGCCGTCGTGGGGGCGCCGCTCGCGCGGGCCGCCGCGGTTTCCGCGGTACCCGCGGTCACCACCCCGGCCGCCGCCTCGATTGCCGCCTCGCCCGCCGTCACGGGCGCCGCCTCCGGAACGTTGCACAGCGCGTTTCCCTCTCGGTTCGTCTGTCAGGTCGTCGGATCGGGTCGGGGTGTCCTCTGTCGGCCCCACCGTAAATCGTGAGCCTTTCGCGTGCTCGCCGTGGACCATGTCCGCCATGGAACGCCAACGCCTCAGCTCCCTCGCCCACCGCGACCACCCCGTCGCGTCCCCGCTCGACGACACCTCCGTACGGACCCTTCTCCAGCGGGCGCTGCCCGATGACGGGGGAGGGGAGCGGCTGCTCGACCTCGGGTGCGGGGAGGGGGAATGGCTGGCGCGGGCGCTGGCGGGGCGGCCGGGGGCGCGCGGTGAGGGCGTGGACGTGTCCGCCATCGCGCTCACCGAGGCGCGGCGCTCCCTCGACGCGGCCGGTGTGGGCGACCGGGCCACACTCCACCAGGGCGACGCGCGCGAGTTCACGTCCCCGCACCGGTACGACCTCGTGCTGTGCGTCGGGAGCACGCACGCGTTCGGCGGCCTCCTCCCCACCCTCGAAGCCGCGCGCGGTCACCTCGCGGCGGGCGGCTCCGTGCTCGTCGGGGAAGGCTTCTGGGAGCGCCCTCCGACCCCCGCCACGCTGGCGGAACTCGGCGCCGAGGCGGACGACTACGACGACCTGGCCACCACCGTCGACCGCGTCACGGCCGACGGGTGGGTCCCCGTGTACGGGCACGTCAGCAGCCTCGCGGAGTGGGACGCGTACGAGTGGTCGTGGACCGGCAGCCTCTCGCGCTGGGCCCTGGCCAACCCCACCGACCCCGACAGCGCCGCCGCCCTCAACGCCGCCCACGCCCACCGCGACGGTTGGCTCCACACCTACCGCGGCACGTTCGGCTTCGTCACGCTTCTGTTGCGGGGCGCTTGAGGGGGTTCCTCCGTTTCACGGGGGTGTTGCGCGGGACGGTCGGCCTCTCAGGTGGGCGCCGTAGGGTCCCGCGCTGATTTTTGTGCCGCGTCACGGGGGCGCGTCGTGTGGCTTGGCGCCGTGTTCGGGTGCGGGCCGGTGGCTTCGGCGCGGCGTGTGGTTGCGGTGCGACGAGGCCAGGGCCGCGTGGTTCTTGGCTTGTGCCGGTGGCCGTGTGGGGTTGCTGTGTGGTGGGGGTCGGTGCCGCGCCGGGGTGTCTCCTCGGCGTGAAGCCATCGTGTTCGGCTTTCCGCCGGTGACTTTCTCGACCTGCGGGGACACCCCGGCACACCACCTCCCACCCGGTGGCCGACCTCCGGCCCGCTCCAACTGTTGTGGGTAGACGCGCCACGAAACCCCAAGGGGCGCCCGGGAGAGCGCACGCCTGGCAGGGCCAGGCTGTTACGTCGCCTCGTGGGCGTGTTCCGTGAAGTGGCCCGCGGGGTGGAAGCCGAGGCGCTGGTAGACGGGTTCGCCCTCGGTCGATGCCTGGAGGACCACGGTGTTCTCCCCACCGTCGCGGGCCGCACGCAACGCGGCCCGCGTCATGGCGCCGCCGAACCCACGCCGTCGGAAGGGCGCGAGGACGCTGATGTTGTAGAGGCCCGCGACGTCCGCGTGGTGGAAGACCTCGGCCGTGCCGACCGGGCGTCCGTCGACGCGGCCCACCAGCAGTTGGGAGGGACAGTCGGCGGCGAGGACGCGCGGCGCGGTCTCCGCGTAGAAGCGCAGGACGGTCTCGGCGGGCGGCTGCCAGTTCGCGGCGAGCACGGTCGCGTAGTCGGCCAGTTCCTCGGGGGACGCGACGGCCGTGACCCGCAGGGCCCCTTCCTCCTCCGGGGCCACCGGCTCGTCGAGCGTCATCCACATCGCCGTCTCGCGCTCGGAGGGGGCCAGGCCCGCATCCGTCAGCCGCGCGGAGAGATCACCGGGCGACGAAGAGGGCCCCACCCACCACGAGAAGGGGCGGCCCGTGTCCTTCAGCTTTGCGACGGTTTCCGCGATACGGTCCTCGGCCGCCTCCTCACCGAAACGCGCCCGCGCCACGATGTTGAACGTGTCGTCGTGCAGCCCACTGTCGGCGACGACCAGATCCTCGTCCTCCGTGACGGTCATACCGGGCGTGCCACGGTGCAGGTAGCAGGCGTGCTCGGCGAGGTTGCGTTCCATGAGGGAGAGTGGCGCGGTCATCCCCCGAGTCCATCACGCCCGACGCGACGTCCCCAGGACACCCCTTCCAGGGCGCGTGCCCCTCGGGGCGCTTGCCCACAACAGTAGGAGCGGGCCGGAGGTTGGCCACCGGCCGGGAGGGGACGTGGTGGGGTGTCCCCGCAGGACGAGCAAGTCACCGGGCGGAAAGCCGAACACGAGACCTTCACGCCGAGGAGACACCCCGGCGCGGCGCCGACCCCCACCACACAGCAACCCCACACGGCCACCGGCAGGCACCAAGAACCACGCGGCGCCAGCCGCGTCGTACTGGTCCACACGCCGCGCCGAAGCCACACAGCCGCACCCGGAAACGAAACCGCACCCCCACGCAGCGCCCCCACCCCGTGCCGCGGCACAAAAATCAGCGCGGGACCCTACAGCGCGCACCACACCGGCCAACCGTCCCGCGCAACACCCCCGTGAAGGGCCTACCCCCCGTTTCCTTCCGCCCCCCGCGAAGGGGACCCGCACCCCGTGAGGCCTTCACCTCGAACCCCGTGAAGGGGTGCAGCCCAGTGAAGGGCCAGCCCTTCGTTTCATTCCGCCCCCCGCGTAGGGCCCCGCTCGGCCGACCCCCTCCGCACCAGCCGGACGGGAACCGTTGTCGTGCGGGCCGCGCCGCGGTGGCCGTCGAGGCGGGAGAGGGCCAGTTCGGCCGCCGTTCTGCCCATCGCCACGGGGTCCTGGGCGACGACGGTCAGGCCGGGCTCCAGCACGGAGGCGAGCGGGAGGTCGTCGAAGCCGACGATGGCCACGTCGCGGCGGCCCGCCGCCGCCAGCGCGGGGAGCGCGCCGAGCGAGGCGAGGTTGTTGGCGGTGAACAGCGCCGTGGGCGGGTCGTCCAGCGCGAGGAGCCGATGCGTGGCCGCGCCCGCGGCCTCCGCGTCGTGCGCCTCGGCGACGAGCGCCCTGTCGTAGGGGACGTCCGCCTCGGCGAGCGCGGCGCGGTAGCCGCGGAACCGCTCCCTGCGGGTGTAGAGGGACCCGGGCAGGTCCCCGAGGAAGCCGATGCGCCGGTGCCCGTGCGCCAGCAGATGCGCCGTGCCCTCGCGCGCCCCCGCCATGTTGGCGCTGACGACGGAGTCGGCGGCGAGCCCGGCCGCGGGCCGGTCGAGGAAGACGAGGGGCAGCCCGCCCTCGCGTTCGCGGCGCAGGAAGCGGTGGTCCGCGCCGTGCGCGGGCGCGATCAGGAGCACGGAGACGCGGCGCGCGAGGAAGGAGTTGACGAGGGTCCGTTCCTTGGCCGCGTCCTCGTCGGAGGAGCCGAGGAGCAGCGTCAGCCCCCGGTCGCGCACCGCTTCCTCGATGCCGCCCGCGACGGTGCTGAAGAAGGGGTTCGCGATCTCGGGGACGATCAGTCCGACGGTCGAGTCGCGCCCGCCCACGCGCATGTTGCGTGCCATCAGGTTGGGCCGGAAGCCCAGTTCGGAGACGGCGGCGAGCACCTTCTCGCGGGTGGCGTCGGAGACGGGCCCGTCACCGTTGAGCACGCGGGAGACGGTCTTCGCGCTGATGCCGACGCGGCGTGCCACATCCGTCAGCGTGGGCCGCCGCGAACCCGTCATCTTCCGTACTCCTCTGCGCGCTGTCCGCCCAGACCGTACCCCCGTCGCGGCCTGCGGCGAAGATCGATGTCAACGTTGACATCGAGGGTACGGAGTGGTGGACTCCGCCGCGGACCCCGTGGCGAGCGCGCCGGATGGCGGGGTCGTGCCAGCCGCCGTGAGACCGCGCAACGCGAAAGGCCCCGCACATGACCGCCGAGTCCATCGCCGTACTGGGAGAGTGCGTCGCCGACGCGTTCGTCACCCCCGCGCCGGACGATCCGGGGACGCCCGCGATCGGCCTTGAGGTGCTGCCGGGCGGCGGCCCCGCGAACACGGCGGTGGCGCTCGCGCGGCTCGGCACGCCCACCCGCTTCCTCGGAAGGCTGTCCTCCGACGTCTTCGGCAGGCTCTTCCGCACCCATCTGACCGCGTCGGGCGTCGATCTGGCCGGGGCCGTCGCCGCGTCCGAGCCGAGCACTCTCGCCGTCGCCGATTTGGACGAGGACGGCCGCGCCGACTACTCCTTCCACGCCGAGGGCACCGCCGACTGGGGCTGGACCCCGGACGAGCTGGCGGCGGCGGCCCGGCAGCCGATGCGCTGTCTGCACACCGGTTCCCTCGCGCTCGTACGGGCGCCGGGCGGCGCCGCGATCGAGGATCTGCTCGACGAGGTGCGGGAGCGGGCCACCGTCTCCGTCGATCCGAACGTCCGGCCGCTGCTGGTCGATCCGGCGGCCGTCGCGGCCCGCCTCCCGCGCTGGTGCGCCGCCGCCGACATCCTCCGGCTCTCGGACGACGACCTCGAACACCTGCTGCCCGGTGCGGGTGTCGAGCGGGCCGCCGACACCTTCCACGGGTACGGGGCCCGGCTCGTCGTCGTCACCCTCGGCGGCGAGGGCGTGTTCGCCTCGCTCGACGGCACGCGCTTCAGGGTGCCGACGCCGCCCACGAAGGTCGTGGACACGGTCGGCGCGGGCGACTCGTTCATGGCGGGTCTCCTCCACTCGCTGTCCGAGGACGGGGAGCTGGGCGGCCGTCTGGATGGACTCGGGGAGGCGGGCGTCGGGCGTGCCCTGGACTTCGGGACGCGGGTGGCGGCCGCCGTCTGCGCGGTGCGCGGCGCGAACCCGCCGTGGGCGGGGGACCTCACGCGCTGAGGGGCCCGCCCGCCCTCCCCGTCAAAGCTCGCCCGCCTCGTGACGCCAGGGCTCAGTCCGCCCCAGGACGGGCCCGCTCCACGATCGACGCCAGGTCGAGGGTGTGGGGCAGCGTGCCGAAGGCCGAGCCCCAGTCGCCGCCCAGCCGCGAGGCGCAGAACGCGTCGGCGACGGCTGACGGCGCGTACCGCACCAGCAGCGAGCCCTGGAGCACCAGCGCCAGCCGCTCCACCAGGCGCCGCGCCCGCGCCTCGATGCCGTCGAGGTCGGCCAGTTCGGCGAGGACGGACTTGATGGCGCCGTCGAGCCGGTGGTCGGCGCCGCGGGCCTGCCCGATCTCGCTGAGGAACGCGTTCAGCGCCTGCGGCTCGCGCTGGAGCGCGCGCAGCACGTCGAGCGCCTGGACGTTCCCCGAGCCCTCCCAGATCGAGTTGAGCGGCGACTCGCGCAGCAGTCGCGGCATGCCCGACTCCTCCACATAGCCGTTGCCGCCCAGGCACTCCAGCGCCTCGGCGACGTGCGGCGTGCAGCGCTTGGTCACCCAGTATTTCGCGACGGGCACGGCCAGCCGCAGCAACTGCCGCTCGTGCTCGCTGCCCTCGCCGCCCGCCGTGGCGCCGTCGTACGCGGCGGCCAGGCGCAGCGCCAGCGCCGTCGCGGCCTCCGACTCCAGCGCGAGGTCGGCCAGCACGTTCCGCATCAGCGGCTTGTCGATCAGCTCGCCGCCGAACGCGCTCCGGTGCGCCGCATGGTGGCTCGCCTGCGCGACGGCCTGCCGCATCAGCGCGGCCGAACCGGTCACGCAGTCGAGCCGGGTCGCCGCGACCATCTCGATGATGGTGGCCACCCCGCGCCCCTCCTCGCCCACGCGCCGCACCCAGGTGGCGCCGTCGAACTCCACCTCGCTGGAGGCGTTGGAGCGGTTGCCGAGCTTGTCCTTGAGCCGCTGGACGCGGAACGCGTTGCGGCTGCCGTCGGGCAGGACCCGGGGCAGCAGGAAGCAGGTGAGCCCCTCGGGCGCCTGCGCCAGCACCAGGAAGGCGTCCGACATGGGCGCGGAGCAGAACCACTTGTGCCCCGTCAGCGCGTACTCGCCCTCGGCGGCCAGCGGCACGGCCACCGTCGTGTTCGCGCGCACGTCGCTGCCGCCCTGCTTCTCCGTCATCCCCATCCCGGCGAGGGCGCCCGCCTTGTCCGCCGGGGCCTTGTCGAGCCCCGGCTCGTAGGTGTGCGAGGACAGCAGCGGCTCCCACTCGGCGGCCAGCGCGGGCTCCTTGCGCAGCGCGGGCACGGCGGCGTGCGTCATGGAGACGGGGCAGCCGTGTCCCGCCTCCACCTGCGACCACACGTAGAAGCCCGCCGTCCTGCGCAGTTGCCCGTCGGGGCGCGACCACGGGTCCGTCAGCCCGGCGCCGACCGCCTCCGTGAGGAGCTGGTGCCAGGCGGGGTGGAAGTCCACCTCGTCGACGCGGTTGCCGTAGCGGTCGTGCGTACGCAGTACGGGGGGCACCTCGTTCGCCTGCGTGCCCCACTCCCGCGCCCGCGCCGACCCCGCCGTCACCCCCAGCGCGCTCAGCTCGGCCCGCGCCTCCTCGGCGCGCTCCGGGGCGACATGCCGGGCCACGCCCTCGGCCAGGGCACGGTCGGAGGAGAAGACGTCGTAGTCGACCAGGGGCGGGGCCTGGTTGGTCACAGTGTGTGTCGAGGCTGGCATGCCAGATACGTTAAGGAGGTGCAAGCAGCAGACGAAACCCCCGAGCGCCGTCGCGGGGCTCTCCGCAGAGCCCGCGTCATCTACCAGAACGTACCGAAACGCAAGATGGCGTGGCTGCTGCTCAAGGACACCGTCAACTCCTGCATGGAGTACCGGGTGCTGGGCCTGGCCGCCGAGGCGGCCTTCTTCACCCTCATCTCGATCCCGCCGCTGCTGCTCGGCCTGATCGGGCTGCTCGGCTATCTCGACGCGTGGATCGGCACCGACACGATCGACTCGATCCGCACCAACTTCCTGGACGCGTCGGCCACCGTGCTCTCCGACCGGGGGGTCGACGAGATCGCGCGCCCCCTCATAGACGACGTGATCGAGGGCGGCAGGCCCGACGTGATCTCGCTCGGCTTCGCGCTGGCCCTGTGGTCGGGCTCCCGCGCCGTGAACGTCTTCATCGACACGATCACGGTCATGTACGGGCTCGACGGACAGCGCGGCATCGTCGCGACGCGGCTGCTCGCGTTCCTGCTCTACCTCGTCGCCCTCGTCATCGGCGCCGTCGCGCTGCCGCTGATGGTGGCGGGCCCCGACGCGGTGCTGCGGCTCGTGCCGCAGGCACAGTGGCTGGTCACGGTCTTCTACTGGCCGGTCGTGCTGCTGCTCTCGATCGCCTTCCTGACGACGCTCTACCACGTGTCGGTGCCGGTGCGTTCGCCCTGGCGCGAGGACATTCCGGGCGCGCTGGTAGCCCTGGTGATGTGGCTGCTGGGCAGCTTCCTGCTGCGGATCTACCTCACCAGCACGGTCGAGGGCCCCACGATCTACGGCTCGTTGGCCGCGCCCGTCGCCGTGCTGCTGTGGATCGGCGTCTCCGCCTTCGCGGTGCTGGTGGGCGCGGCGGTGAACGCCGCCATCGACCACGTGTGGCCCTCGGTCGCGACGGCGGCGGCCCGGCGCGTCAACGAGCGGGCGCGCGAGGAGGCGGCGGCCGAGGTCGTCGCTGCCGCCGCCGCGCGCCGCGCCATGCGCTCGGCCGAGGGCGAGGGCGGCGAGGCGGAGGACGGGGCCGACCCGCCCGCCGAGTTCCCCGAGCGCTGGACGAAGTTCCTCCCGCACGCCGACGTACGGGCCCGGCTGCGCTCGCGCAACCGGCGCTGAGGGCCGCCGGGCGCGGGGTGCTGGGGGAGCACGCGGGAAAAGGGGTGGAGGGCGCGGGCGCGCCCGTCTAAGGTGGGCGCGTCCGCGAGGAGAGGCGGACGCAGGAACTGCGGAGTACGGGAGGTGAGGACCGATGACTGTCGCCGTGCCGGGCGCTGCCCGCATCCAGAAGCTCATCCTTCCCGCCCCCGTGGTCTCCGGCTGACGAACCCGTCCCGCACACGGCGCCGACATCCGCGCCGGGACGAGGCCGCCGGACCACCCTCACCAAAGGGTCACTCCAGTGAACTCTCGCCCGACATCCGGCGATTCCTCCTCTTTCTCCTCTTCCCCGCCGCATCCCCTCGCCGGTTACGGCTGGGACGCGCGCACCGCCGACGCCTTCGCGCCGTACGCGGCCCAAGGGCTCGTTCCCGCGCGCGTCGTACGCGTCGACCGGGGGCGGTGCGAGGCGGTCACCGCCGAAGGACCCGTACGCGCCGACACCGCGCCCGTCGCGACGGACGACCCGACGCGCGTGCTGTGCACCGGCGACTGGGCCGCGCTGAGCCTGGCCGGACCGCGCGGCGTGCCCGAGGTGCGGGCCGTGCTGCCGCGCCGTACCGCGTTCCTGCGCTCCGCCTCCTCCAAACGCTCCGAAGGCCAGGTGCTGGCCGCCAACGTCGACCACGTCCTCGTCGCCGTCCCGCTCAACCTGGAGCTGGACCTCGGCCGCGTCGAACGCTTCGTCTCGCTGGCCTGGACGAGCGGCGCCCAGCCGCTCGTCGTCCTCACCAAGACGGACCTGGTGCCGGACCCCGACACCGTGCGCCAGCTCGTCGCCGACACCGAACTGTCGGCGCCCGGCGTCCAGGTGCTGCCCGTCAGCGCCGCGACGGGGGAGGGCCTGGACGTTCTGGCCGCCTCGGTCGCGGGCGGCACCTCGGTGCTCATCGGCCAGTCGGGAGCGGGCAAGTCCACCCTCGCCAACGCGCTGCTCGGTGCGGAGGTCCAGGAGGTCCAGGCCATCCGGGACAGCGACGGCAAGGGGCGCCACACGACCACGACCCGCGATCTGCTGCCGCTCCCCGCGACCGACGGTCAGGGCGGGGTCTCCGGGGTCTCCGGGGCCTCCGGGGTGTCCGGGGTGCTCATCGACACGCCGGGGCTGCGCGGCGTCGGCCTCTGGGAAGCGGAGGAGGGCGTCGGCCTGGCGTTCGCCGAGATCGCGGCCCTCGCCGAGCGCTGCCGCTTCCACGACTGCGAGCACGAGGCCGAACCGGACTGCGCCGTCCTCGCCGCCGTCGAGGACGGCACACTGCCCGAACGCCGCCTCGACAGCTACCGCAAGCTGCTGCGCGAGAACGCCCGCCTCGCGGCCCGTACGGACGCGCGGCTGCGGGCCGAGCGGAAGCGGACGTTCAAGCAGCGGCAGGCGCTCGGCCGCCACATGATGGAACGCAAGCGCCCGCCCCGCTACGGCGGCTGACCCGCGCGTCCGGCGCGTCCGGGCCCGGTCCACGGGTTCCGGTACCCGCTCCGGCACGGGGACGGCGGTTGCTACCGTCGGCTCCGTGCCACCGGACCCGGGCCCCTTCGGGCCCCGACAGTTCCAGCTCGTACTCCTGCGCCGCATGGCCGACTTCCAGCCCGGCCTCGTGGAGGACGCGCTGCGCGCGCTGGACGCGGGGCGGGCCGAGATGCGGGAGGCCAACCGCCGCTGGCAGGCCATGACCCGCTCCCCGCGCGGGCGCGGCGCCGCCGCCCGCTACCGCTCCGTGCTGGGCCCGCCCGCCGACACCGCGCGCCGCCGCATCGGCGACCTCGACTGCGAGGCGCTGACCTGGCATGTGCCGCTCTGGCCCGAGCTGCGCTTCGAGGTGCTGACGGGGCCGGGCGGCGCCGTGTGGAACGAGTGGCTCGTCCGCGCGCCCGGCGCGGCGGCGCCCGAGCTGCGGACGCTGGAGGACCTGGCGCCCTGGTCCTGCACCGTCGACGAGGCGGCCCGCGCCTTCGCGCCCGCGCGCCCGCTGGAGGGCTCGGCGCCCACGCGCTGGGCGCTCGCGTTCACGGCGCCGGACGCGGCGGGCACGCCGCACAGCGTGGTCGCGGAGTTCACCTGGGGACTGCTCCAGAGGCTGCCGCGCTCGGCCCCTTCGACGTAGGATCGCCGCATGTTCCGACGATGTTGATTCTTCGCCGCCCCTGCCCAGGGTGCCTCCGGCCCACGCCTGAGACGTGGCTTGTACGCGTATGCCGGGCTGGAGGACTTCGTCCTCATCTACCCGGTGTACGCGCTGCTGTTCGCGCGCAGCGGTCTTTCTCCGGCCGAGATCTCCTCGCTGTTCGTCCTCTGGTCGGTCACCTCCTTCGCCCTTGAGGTGCCCTCCGGCGTCTGGGCCGACCTCGTCTCCCGCCGCCGTCTCCTCACGCTCGCCCCGCTGCTGACGGGCGCCGGCTTCGCCCTGTGGACGCTGCTGCCCTGCTACGCGTCCTTCGCGGCGGGGTTCGTGCTGTGGGGCGCGGGGTCCGCGCTGCGCTCGGGGACGCTCGAAGCGCTCGTCTACGAGGAGCTGGAGCAGGCGGGCGCGACGGACACGTACGCGCGGCTCATGGGCCGCGCCCGCGCCCTCGGCACGACGGGCATGATGGCCGCCACGGCGCTGGCGGCGCCCGTCTTCGCGGTCGGCGGCTACGGGGCACTCGGCGCGGCGAGCGTCGCGGTCTGTGTGCTCGGCGCGCTGGCCGGACGCGCGCTCCCCGAGACGCGCGCGCCACGGGCGGCCGTCGGATCCGGCGGGGACGGGGAAGCGGAAGCGGCGGAGCCGGGTCCGCTGGCGACGTTGCGCGAGGGACTCGCGCAGGTCCGTACGGAGCGCGCCGTGCGCCGGGCCGTGGTGCTGGTCGCCGTCGTGAGCGGGGTGCTCGCCATCGACGAGTACATCCCGCTGCTCCTGGCCTCACTGGGCGCCGCCGAACCGGCCGTCCCCCTGTTCGTGCTGCTCGCCGACGCGGGTGTCGCCGTGGGCGGCTGGTACGCGGGGCGCGGT
Source organism: Streptomyces sp. NPDC054796 (assembly GCF_053611545.1). Classification (NCBI taxonomy): domain Bacteria; kingdom Bacillati; phylum Actinomycetota; class Actinomycetes; order Kitasatosporales; family Streptomycetaceae; genus Streptomyces; species Streptomyces sp. NPDC054796. Next base: position 172,133 of record NZ_JBSHAO010000004.1, read on the forward strand.
GGCCGCTGGTTCGGGCCCGTGCCGGCCGTCGCGGCGGTGGCGCTCGCTGCCGGGGCGCTGGGCGGTGCGGCGGGCGGGGGCCCGGTGGTCGCCGCCCCGCTGGTGGCGCTCGCCTGCGGTCTCTTCCAGTGGGCACTGGTCACGTCCGAGGCGAGGCTCCAGGACCGGGTCACGAGCGGCGCGCGTGCGACGGTCGGCTCGCTGGCGGGCCTCGGCGCCGAGGTGACGTCGGTGCTGCTGTTCGCCGGGTACGCGGCGGGTGCGGGCTGGTGGGGCCTGAGCCCCGCCACGCTGTTCGCGCTGGCGGCGGTGCCGTATCTGGCGCTGGGCACCGTGCTCGGCTTCCCGGGTGCCCGGGGCGGGGTGCGCGGACAGGGTGCGACCACCATGTCCGATTCCCGCCAGTGAGGGGGTTCGGGGCGGCGCACACTGGACGGTGTGATGACAGACGACAGCAGGTACGAGGCGGTACGCAGCCGGGACGCGCGGTTCGACGGGGTGTTCTTCACCGCCGTCTCCAGCACCGGCATCTACTGCCGCCCGAGCTGCCCCGCCGTGACCCCGAAGCGGGTGAACGTCACCTTCTACCCCTCGGCCGCGGCGGCGCAGGGCGCGGGCTTCCGCGCCTGCCGCAGGTGCCGCCCCGACACGGCGCCGGGGTCACCGGAATGGAACGTACGGGCCGACCTCGTCGGGCGCGCGATGCGGATGATCGGCGACGGCGTCGTGGACCGAGAGGGCGTCGCGGGCCTCGCCCGCCGCCTCGGCTACAGCGCGCGCCAGGTGCAGCGCCAGCTCACGGCGGAACTCGGCGCGGGGCCCGTCGCGCTCGCCAGGGCCCAGCGCGCCCACACGGCGCGCGTGCTGCTCCAGACGACTCCGCTGCCGGTGACGGAGGTCGCGTTCGCCTCGGGCTTCGCGAGCGTCCGGCAGTTCAACGACACGATGCGGGAGATCTACGCGCGCACGCCGAGCGCGCTGCGCGAGAGCGCGGCACGCGGCGGCCACACGCTGCCGCTCGCCCCGCGCACCGGGACGGGGGCGGGGGCGGGCGATTCCGCCGACGCCGGTGCCGACGCGACGGCGGCCACGGGGGTGCCGCTGCGGCTCGCCTACCGGGGCCCGTACGACGCCGGGCAGGTCTTCGGCTTCCTGGAGCGGCGCGCGATCCCCGGCGTCGAGGAGATGACGGGCGCGCCGGGGCACCGCACGTACCGACGCACCCTGAGCCTGCCGTACGGCACGGGCATCGTGGAGGTGCACGAGCACGCGGGCGCGGACACGGCGCACGGACGTCAGACACATGCACCGGCACCGGCACCGGCACTGGCACTGGAACCGGCACTGGAACCGGCACTGGCACTGGAACCGGCACTGGCACTGGAACCGGCACTGGAACCGGCACTGGCACTGGAACCGGAACCGGCACCGGCACCGGACGGTGGGCGAGGTCCGCGCCATGGCAGCGGCTGGCTCGAATGCCGCCTCCACCTCGCCGACCTGCGCGATCTGACGACCGCCGTGCAGCGGATCCGCCGCCTGTTCGACCTCGACGCCGACCCGTACGCCGTCGCCGAGCGCCTCGGCTGCCACCCCGTACTGGGCCCCCTCGTCGCCGCCGCGCCCGGACTGCGCTCGCCCGGCGCGGCCGACCCGCACGAGCTGGCCGTACGCGCGGTGCTCGGCCAGCAGATCACCGTCGCCGCTGCCAGGACCCTCGCGGGAACGCTCGTCGCCGCGTACGGGAAGCCGCTGCCCGCGCCCGACGGCGGCCTGACCCACCTGTTCCCGGACGCCGGTCTCCTCGCGGGGGCGCCGCTGGGCGAGCTGGGCATGCCCGAGTCGCGGCGCGCGACACTGCGCACGGTGACGGCGGCGCTCGCGGACGGCACCGTCGCCCTGGACCCCGGCGCCGACCGCGACGAGGCCGAGCGGGCGCTGCTCGCGCTGCGCGGCATCGGCCCCTGGACGGCGGGCTATATGCGCATGCGCGCGCTCGGGGACCCGGACGTCTTCCTCCCGGGCGACGTCGGCGTACGCCACGGCCTCTCCCTCACCGGAGCCTCCCTCGCCGACGCGGAGGACTGGCGCCCCTGGCGCTCGTACGCACTGCACCACCTCTGGAACGCCACCACGGAAAGTCAGGAGAACGCCCGATGAGCACGGCCGAGACCGACACGGAGACCGACACCACGCCCACCGCGCCCGTCACTGTGTGGGCCCTGCACGACAGCCCCCTGGGCCCCCTCACCCTCACAGGCGACGGCACGGCGCTCGCCTCGCTCTCGGTGCCAGGACAGCGGGGTGCCACCGTGCCGCAGCCGCACTGGATGCGGGACGACACGGCCTTCGCCGAGGCCCGCGCGCAACTGGACGCGTACTTCGCGGGCGACCTGAAGGAGTTCAGCCTCCGCTTCACCACACGGGGCACGGAGTTCAGGGAGCGCGTCTGGACCGCGCTGGACAGCGTCCCGTTCGGCGCGACGACCACGTACGGCGAGATCGCCGCGCGCGTCGGCGCCTCCCGCGCGGCGGTGCGCGCCGTCGGCGGCGCGATCGGCGCCAACCCCCTGCTGATCGTCCGCCCGTGCCACCGCGTCATCGGCGCCGACGGCACCCTGACGGGCTACGCGGGCGGCCTCGACCGCAAGCGGCTGCTGCTCACGCTGGAGGGGGTGCTGTGACGGACTGACGGGCGCGTCGACGGGTTGGGGGTCACGGGTCACGGGCGGGGGCCGCCCCGGGGGTCACCACCGCACCAGCACCGCGAGCCACGCGCCCGCGACCAGCAGGCAGGCGGACAGCTCGATCAGCACCTTGAGCCCGATGGCGCGCATGACCGTACGCGCCGACGCGGCGGCCGAGGCACGGCTGCCGAGCCGGACGCGTTCCCACCCGTACAACCCGGCGAGGAACCCCGGTACCACCCCGATCACCGGTACGACGAAGAACCCCACGATGCCCGTGCCGCCCGCGAACAGCAGCGCCCAACGGCGCACGTCCGTCGAGCGGCGCACCCGCGAGGGGATCAGCAGCTGCACCGCGGCGTTCGCGAGCAGCAGCCCCGTGGCCACCACGAGCAGCCACCACGCGGGCCCGGCCCGCTCGTACACCGACCACCAGAAGACGGCGGCCCAGACGACCAGCGGTCCTGGCACCCCGGGGAGCACGGCGCCGAAGAGGCCGAGCAGCATGACGAGCCCGACGAGCAGCAACTGCCATGTGCCCATGGTTCCCGTGGTCACCATGGGCCAAGGGTGCACGAGTGTGCCCGCTTGCGCTCGCTGTGCTGGTCACGCTGTGTGAACAAAGGTCACTCGTTCTACCGTACGGCCTTCCCCCTGAGGCCGTGCGGTGGACAATAAGGGCATGAGCCAAGAGGGGGATCATCGTGGTCCGGGTCCCGGCGAACGGGACGACTGGTGGAGCGAGTTGTACGACCCGGAGGCGCCCGACACCGGCCGCACCCGCGCCGGTGACACCCTGGACGACCGCTTCGACTCGGTGACCCGCACCATGGGCCCCGAGACGGCCCCCCGCGGCGGGGACGCCCCGGAGCAGGAGACACCGGACGCCGCACCCGCCCCCGAGCCACCGGGGCGCCCCGTCCCTCCCCCACGCGAACCCAAGGAGCCCGAGCCCGCGTCCGCGTCTGAGTCCGAGCCGCACGGGCCCGCCTCCGCCGCTCCCCGTCCCGGCGCCACGGAGCCGTACGCGTCCGCCCTGCCCGGCGATGAGGCGGTGACCGGGCCCGCGCCCGCTGCTCCCCGCCCCGGTGTCACGGAGCCGTACGCGTCCGCCTCGCCCGGAAACGAGATGGCGACCGACACCGGGACCGGCGCCGACCCCGCGCCCGCCGAGGGCGGCGACCCCGGGACCGGCCCCGGCACCCCGCCCAGTGGCCGCGCCCCGTCCGAGCCAGGGGCGAGCCCTGGGAGCGGGCGTGACGTGACGCAGCCGTCGCCCCTCGTCCCCGGCCCCCGCACCGCTCCCGACGAGCGCGCCCCGTCCCCGCCCGCCCGCGCGGCGGAACCCGTGCCGCGTCCAGCCCACGTCGGCGAGGTACCGCCCGCGCACGGCGCGGAGCCCGTCGCGCTGCCCGTCGCCGATCCGGCCGCGCTCTCGGAGCTGGTGCCCGACACCGTGCTCGACGGCGCGCACTACGGCTCCCTGACCCTCCGCGCCGCCTCCGTACGGGGCGAGGCGGCCCGCCGGAGCGGTGAACTGCGCGCGGACGCGCTGCTCACCGCACGGTTCGGCGAGGGCGAGAACGCGCTGCTGATGGTCGCCGTCGCTGCGGGGCCGCCCGGCGTGCCCGGCGCGCACCGCGCAGCGCGCGAGGTGTGCCAGTCGATCGGCGGCGCGCTGGGCCGCAGCCACGCCCGCCTCGTCGAGGACATCCACGGCGGCCGGAGGGAGGCGCTGAAGTCCGGCCTGAACCGTCTCACCGACCGCAGCTACGGCATGCTGCGCGCCCAGGCCGCCGCGCTGGGCCTGCGGCCCGACCAGTACACGGCCGATCTTCGCTGCCTGCTGCTGCCCGCCGACCCGCGCTGTTCGACGCGGGTCTTCTTCGGAGCCGGAGAGGGCGGCCTCCTCCGGCTGCGCGACGGCTCCTGGCAGGACCTTGAGCCCGCCGTGCCGGACGAGAAGGACGTGACCGGCGCGCCCGTCGTCGGCTACGGCGCGCGCCCGTACGAGCCCACCGGCGCCCAGGACCAGGCCGCCGCGCCGGAGCCCACGATGGACCTGCGCGTCCAGCCGCAAGGACAGCCACCAGGCCGGCCGCCCGGCCCGGCGCCCACCCCGCCCGATCCGCGAGAGACACCCCAGGGCGGCGAAGCGGAGGGCTTCCGGCGCCGCCGCTTCCGGTTCCGCGCGTCCGTCGCGCGCCCCGGCGACACGCTGCTCCTGTGCAGCCCGGGCTTCGCGGCGCCGATGCGCGAGGAGCCCGCCTTCGCCGCGCACCTCGCCGCACGCTGGGGCGAGGTGGCGAAGGGCGAGCCGCCCGGCCTGGCCGCCTACCTCGCCGACGTGCAGCTCCGGGCGCGTGGACACGACGGGGACCGTACGGCCGTGGCCGTATGGGAGAGCTGACCCGCCCGCCGAGGGCAGGACGGGGCGGACGGCACCGGATCGAATGAACCCGGCGTCGTCCGTACGGCTGGAAGCGAGTCGCGACGGTGGCCCGGCCCCCACCCGCACGGGAGGGTCATGGGCAGTGCCCGGCACGCGGCGGGCGCCGTCCTCGTCGCAGAAGCAGAAAGGGGTCCGTGGACCCATGCGTGCGCGATACCAGCTTCCGGAAGCCCCGACCAGCGCCGCGCGGCGAACGGCGCCCCCTCACCGCCGGGGCCGCGCGCTCGCCCGTGCGGCGGCGCTGGCCTGCGCGGGTACGGCCGTCGCCGCGCTCGTCTGCCCGACGGCCCTCGCCGGGCCTCGGCCCGGACCGCCTCCGCAGGGCCCCGCCGCCGGCGGCGACGTGCCACGCGCGGAGGTGCCCGTGCGGTTCAGGGACGGCAAGGGCCTGGTCGCGCTCGGCCAGGAGGTGCGCGCGAAGCTCGGTACCCAGGCCGTCGCCGTGACCAAGAGCCGCGCCGACGTGAGCGAACGCGCGGGCGCCGACCTCGTGCGGGGCGGCGGTGCCGAGCTGCCCGTCGACGAGCGCAGCCACCTCGCCGTGGGCGGCGGCAGGATCAAGGGCGGCGTCGTCGCATACGGGAGCGGGCTGACGTTCGCCGGTGCCGGGGCCGGTACGCGCGTCACCCTCGGCGGCCTCCAGACGGACCTGGACACCCGCACCGTCACGGGCCGCATCGACGGCAAGCCCGCCTATCTGGGGCGCTTCAAGAGCGAGGGGGACAAGGGGGACACGCGCGTCACGCGGGACGGCTCGGTGCGGTTCCGGGGCGCGCTGGTGCTCAGCGACAACGCGGCGAGCGAACTGAGCGCGGCCCTGGGCGTCCCGGCCCTCTCCGGTGGCGACGTCCTCCTCACGGTCGCGACGACGGCCTCCCTCGACGTCACGGAGGAGGCCAGGACCGCGCTGCACCCGTAGACCCTGGATCCGGGCCCTGAACAGAGACGGCGCCCGGTCCCGCGCCGGTGACGACGGGGGACCGGGCACCGTGCGTGCCGTACGGCTCGACGGGTCACGCGACGGTTCGACGGGTCAGGGGCGCGGTCCTGGCCGTCGAGCCGGCCGTTCCCGCGCCGCCCTCAGCCGAACTGCCGCTCGATCTCGGCGAGTTTCTCCTCCAGCGAGTCGAGCCGGGGGCTGGCGGCGTTGGACTCGTCGTCGGCCCCTGACCTGTCCTGCGGGCTCCCGTCCCTGTGCCTGTCCGTCCCGCGCGACCGCGCCTCCGCGCCGGGGCCGCCCGCCGAACCCGCCGGACCCGCCGACGCCAAGCCCGTCGCGCCCGTCGCGCCCGCCCCACCGTCGTCCACGACGGCCTGGAGCGCGGGCCGCGAGCGCGCCGGAAGCTGGCCCGGGGCGCCGCCCCCGGGGTCGGCGGCGAGTGGGGCACCGGGCGTGGCGCCCGGCTGGGCGACGGTGCCCGCTCCTGGCGCCGCCAGCTCCACGTCGAGCTGGCGGGTGCCGCGCCCCCTGCCCCACATGCGGTGCTGGCGGTTGAGTGCCTTGACCCGGGCCCGGTCCAGCTTCTCCTGCTCCCTTCTGCGGATACGGTCCTGCTCGTTCCTGCGGCGCTCGTCGCGCACCTCGTCGACCGCCTCGTCCAGCGTCCGAACGCCTTCCAGCAGCATCAGCGACCAGGCGCGGAACGTCTCCCGTGGCGCGCGCACCCAGCGCACGACCCGGATCTGCGGCAAAGGGCGCGGCACCAGGCCCTGTTCGCGCAGCGCGGCGCGCCGGGTCTGCTTGAGCGCGCGGTCGAAGAGGATCGCTGCGGAGAGCGACATCCCGGCGAAGAACTGCGGTGCCCCGGCGTGGTCGATGCCCCGGGGTGCGTGCACCCAGTTGAACCAGGCGGCGGCGCCCGCGAACGTCCACACCAGCAGCCGGGACCCGAGTGAGGCGTCCCCGTGGCTGGCCTCCCGCACGGCGATCACCGCGGAGAACATGGCGGCGCCGTCGAGGCCGAAGGGGACGAGGTACTCCCAGCCGCCGGAGAGGCGCAGGTTCTGGCGGCCGAAGCCGACGAGCCCGTGGAAGGAGAGCGCGGCGGCGACCGCCGCACAGCAGAACAGGAGCAGATAGGACGCCGTCGCGTACAGCGTCTCCTTGCGGCGTCGACGCTCTTCCATGCGCTCCCACGAGTCCGTCGGCGTGCCCTTGTCCTGCCCGTCGCCATCGGCGCCGCCGGCACCGCTGTCACCGTGCTTGCGTCCCCGTGTCATCACGACGACCGCCGCGAGGGCGCCCACGAGCAGCACGGCGCTCGCCAGTACCCAGTTCAGCGATATGTCCGTCAGTCTCATCGGCTGTGCCCCTTGCCGCACGGCGGACCACACATCGGAGGACCGGAAGGCCGGAGTACCGGAAGACCGGAGGATCGGCGGCGCCGTGCTTGCTTGGCTTGCTTCGCTGTCGCCGAGCATCTTGGCTCAGCGGCACCTCGCGGCAGGCGGTTTCGCCACAAGAGACAGCCAAAGGGCGTCAGCCCCCACGGACAGGGGCGTTCTGGGTCGAACGGGCTAGCGGCTGCTGGTCAGCCGCTCGACGCGCTCGGCGTCACAGGTGCGCGGGCAGGTGACGCAGGTGTCCTCGGGGCGGAGGGTGTAGAAGAAGCAGCAGCTCGCGCGGTCGCGCGTCGCCAGGGTCTCGCCCTCGGGGCCGGTCAGCTCGCGGAAGGAGGCGCCCTGCGCGTACGGCGCGGTGGCGCCCGGCAGCAGCTCGCCCGCCTCGCGCATCGCGCGCTCCTCCTCGCCGAGGAGGTGCCCGAGATACCAGAGGCCCTCGGTGATCTCGTCCGTCGCCATGCCCCACAGCGCCCGCTCCCTGCGCCGCATGCGCGGGCGGAAGCCTTCGAGGACCGGGGCCAGATGCTCGGCCACCGCCTGCCGCACCTCGGCGCGCAGCGCCTCCTCGTCGGGGACGACGCGTGCGCCGGGCGAGTCTGCCGCCGGGTCGTCCGGGAGGCACGCGAACTCCTCGATGCGGACGGAGACCTGGCCCAGCGTCCGCTGGAAGGAGACCGCCCCGGCCGGGATGCGCGGCACCCGCCGGTACAGGAACCAGGGGATGGTGACGAGCAGGCAGACCGGGTACGCGTAGCGGTGGAGGCCGAAGCTCGCGATGACGTCGGGCCGCGCCCGCTTCCCGTAGTCGCGGAGCACCTGCGCGTCGTCCCAGGAGAGGAAGTCCTCCAGTGCCGCGCCGCCCTCGGCGAGCTCCGTCGCGCGGACCCATCCTTCGCCGGTGCGCGGCTGCTCGCTCTCGATGACGGTCAGATACGGGAAGACCTCGGTCAGCCGCGCGTAGGCGGCCGTGAACGGCGAGACGGCGCTGGTCGCGGCGGGCGGGGCGAGGGCGCGCATAGCCATGGAAGGACCACCGAATCGACGATCAATAGCAGGTAAGCCTTACCTTACCCGAAAAGATCGAGGTTTGATCTCGCGGCTCCTCCGCCTATCGTGCTCATCGACACCAGGAGGGGACAGATGGAGCAGACCCGAGCGGAGGGGCCCATACGGCCCGGACGTAACGCGCTCCGGACCCGCGTCCCCGCCCAGCCGGGGCCCGCCTCGCGGGCCGACGGCGATCCGGCGGCGCGCGGTGAACACGTGCACAGTGAACCGGCACCGCCGGGCACGGCGACGGCCCCGCCCGAGCGCCCCGCCGCCCCCGCTCCCTCTGCCGGACGTGTCCCCGCGCCCGCCGCTGCCCGCGTACTGGCTCCCGGCGCGCCCGGAGCGGTGAAGCCGAAGCTGCCGGAACGTCACTCCGTACGCGCCCAGATCCTCTCCGCGCTGCGCGACGCGCTGCTCTCCGGCGAACTCGCCTCCGGCGAGGTCTACTCGGCGCCCGCGCTCGCCGAACGCTTCGGCGTCTCCCCGACGCCCGTGCGCGAGGCCATGCAGCAGCTCGCCAGCGAGGGCTCGGTCGAGACCGTGCCCAACCGCGGCTTCCGCGTCGCCGAGTGCAGCGCGCGCGACCTCGCCGAACTCGCCGAGATACGGGTGATGCTGGAGGTTCCCGCGGTGCTGCGGCTCGCCCGTACGGTGCCGCCCGAGCGCTGGGACGACCTGCGCCCCCTCGCCGACGACACCCTGACGGCGGCGGCGCGCGGCGACCGCAGCGCGTACGCCGCCGCCGACCGCGTCTTCCACCGCGCCCTGCTGGAGCTGACGGGCAACCGGCGACTGGCCGAGGTCGCCGAGGACGTCCAGTTGCGCGCCCAGCGCTGCCCGGCCCGCACGGCGGCACCGGGTGCGGGTGCGAAGGCGGCGTGCGCCGCCGAGCTGCTGGGCGAGGCGTCCGAGCACCTGGCGCTGCTCGACGCTCTCCAGTGCCGCGACCTCGTCACGGCGGAACGTGTGCTGCGCGAGCACGTCGCCGCGGCCGGTTAGGGCGGGCCGTCGAAGCCCCGTCCGGGCTGCGGCCCGGCTCTCTATCTCTGGTAAGAGATCGCGATCGTTCCGACGGCGGATGTCCGCTGACGCGCGGGCACTTAGCGTGAGACGGGTCCGGAAACGGACGGACGCCCACATCTTCTGGAGGACCCGTGATTTCCTGACGCGCCCTGACCGCTGTTGTCCCAGCGGCCGCCGATGCCCGCCGGGGCCCGTCGAACGGGCCCCGGCGGGCGCCTGTCCGAAAACCGGTTGCTCCGGGGGAGGGGTGCCGGGCCAGGATGCCGCGTATGCGGATCGGCGTGGTCGGACTGAGGCGGGGGCTGCACCTGGCGGGCTGGTGCCGTCGGCTGGGCATGGACGTCGCGGCGGCGTGCGACCGCGACGGCGGGCGGCGCGCCGCGGCCCGGACCGAACTGCCGGGCGCCGTGCTGACGGAACGGTGGCAGGACCTCCTGGAGCACCGTCTCGACGGAGTGGTGCTCGCCAACGACTTCGACGCGCACGCGCCGCTCGCCATCGCCTTCCTGGAACGTGGCGTGCATGTGCTGTCCGAGAGCGCGGCGTGCGCGGACGAGGAGGAGGGGCGGCGGCTCATCGCCGCGACGGAGCGCTCGTCCGCCACGTACTCCTTCGCCGAGAACTACGTGGCCCACCCGCACGTCCGCCTCCTGCGCGCGGCGGCCGACGCCGGGGAACTGGGCCGCATCGGCATGGTCGAGGCCGACTACCTGCACGGCATGTCCCCCGAGGACGTCGCAGCGCTCGTCGGCGACCCCGCGCACTGGCGCGGACGCATCGCGCCCACCGCCTACTGCACCCACACCCTCTCCCCGGTGCTGGCGCTCACGAACGCCTGGCCCGTGGAGGTGACGGCGTTCCTGGCGGACGAGAGCGAGCCGCGCGCCGCGGTCGTCATGGCCGTACGGCTGTCCACCGGCGCGCTGGCCCTCACCCGGCACGGCTTCCTCCAGGGCGAACCGGACAGCCACTGGAGCTGGGTCTCCGTGCGTGGAGCCCGTGCGCTCGCGGAGTCCGTGCGCGCGCCCGGGGAGCGGGCCTGGTCGGTGCGGATCAGGACGGAGGCGTGGGCGTCCCCCGACGGCCGCACCCGCGAGGAGGAACGCACACCGCCCCCGTACACGCTGGACGGGCGGCCCGTGGAGCGCTCGGCGGAGGGCACGGTGCGGATGCTCCAGGCGTTCCGGGACACGGCCGTGCACGGCGAACCACCGCTGGTAGCGGTGCGGCCCGCCGTCGCGGCATCACTGGTCGGAATTGCCGGTGCCGCATCACTGACGAACGGCTCCCGCCCGACGCCGGTACCCGACGTCTCCACCTGACATGGCTGACCGTGGCACGGCCGCCCGCCGGGCCAACACCCGTGCCCGGCGCGTCCGTTGCGGGTGACGTGGCTGCCGCGCGTCGGCGGCGTCGGCCAGGTCCGCTACGCGCCGGCGGCGGGCTGCGGGCCAACGCCCGCGCTTGCTACGCCCGTTCCGGGTGGTGTGGCTGCCGCGCGTCGGCCGTGTCGTCCGGGCCGGGCGCATCTGCCAGGTCCGGTGTGGCAGGTCCGCTATGCGGCCGGTGTCGGGCGGCGGGCCAACGCCCGTGCCCGGCGCGTCCGTCGCGTCAGCCGTGTCCGTCAGGTCTGCTGCGCGCCGGTGGCGGGCCGCGGGCCAACGTCCCGGTCCGCAGGTCGGCCACAGCCAGTGCTCGACGTCTCCGGCTGACGCGGAGGGCCGGGGCACGTCGGGCGAAGGGCCAACGCCCCGGCTCGCTGCGTCCGTTGCGGGTGCCGCTTCGGCCGGGTCCGTCTGGTCCCGTCCGGCGGGTTCGCTGTGCGTCGGTGTCGGGCGACGGGTCAATGTCCCGGCCCGGCAGGTCCGTTGCGGGCTCCATGGCACCGCACGTCCGCCGGGCCGGGCGCATCTGCCAGGTCTGGTGCGTCCGGCCCGGCAAGTCCGCTATGCGTCGGTGTCGGGGGGCGGGAGGTGGTCGGCGAGCCAGGTGGGGATGCCGTCGAGGAGGCGGAAGAGGCGGGCTGCCTCCGCGCGCAGGCGGCCGGACTCGGGCTCGGGCTGTGCGTCGGCCAGTGCCGCGAGCGCGGGGGCCATTCCGACGAGGAACCCCAGCTCCTCGCGCAGCCGCAGCGACTCGGTGAACCCGTGCCGTGCCTCGGCCAGTTCGCCGTCCCGTAGCGCGAGCCCGGCCAGGTGCCGCCAGGTGAACGAGCACAGCAGCGTGTCCCCGTGCGCCGTGGCCCCGGCGTGGGCGCGGCGGTAAGCGGCCCGCGCCGCCTGGGGGTTGTCGCTCAGGTGCTCCGCGACGAGCCCGCGCCGGAAGTCCAGCGAGGCCCGCCCGTGCGCGGCGGGCGCGAGCAGCGCCGCCGCTCTGCCGAGCGCGGCGCGTGCCTCGTCGGCGCGGTCGCGCACGCCCAGCACCGTGGACGCGTACGCGAGATGGCCGCGTTCGCAGGCCGCGGCGCCCCGCTCGTCGTCGTGGTGCGCCACCGCCTCGGCCACCCGCAGCGCGTCCTCGGCCGCTGCCCAGCCCTCGCCCGTGAACATGCACCGTTCCACGAGCAGCGCGGCGCGCCGTACCGAGGCGTCCGGGTCGGTCTCGGCGTACGGCTCCAGCAGTACGGCGGCGTCGTCCCAGCAGCCGCGCGACCTCAGCCGCCACACCGCGGCGTCCAGTGCCGGGCCCTTCGCCGCGTCTCCCGCGGGGCCTGTCGGACCCGTCGGACCTGTCGGACCTGTCACCGTGTCCACTGCCGCACCCTCCGCCGGATCTCCTGCCCCCGAACCCTTCCCCGTGCTCTCCGTTCCGCTCTCCGTCGTCTCTTCCGGCGGGCCCGCCGCCGACCCCCGTGTGCGACCCTTCGCCGGACCGCCCGTGACGACCTCCTCGTTGAACGCGGGGAGGCGGTCTCCTCCGCCTCCGGGATCCAGCCGTACCGAACGTGACGAACGTGACATGGCGGTCTCCGCCACAGTGTCCTCCCCAAGCGCACCGTCGAGCTTCGAGCCGGATGTGAGCGCATCTCAGCACGGAGTGACGCCCGGGGCCAAGGGGCTGGTGTGAATCAGTTCACAAAGTTTTACCCGAGGGGCCTGTCTGCCAAGCGCTGTCGCGCAGCAACCGCAGCCCGTTCAGCCCGACCAGCACCGTCGACCCCTCGTGTCCCGCCACTCCCAGCGGCAGCGGCAGCGTCCCGAGGAGGTCCCAGGCCACCAGCACCGCGATCGCCGTGCCCGCGATGACCAGGTTCTGCTTCACGAGGCGCCGCGCGCGCCGCGAGAGGGCGACGACGGCGGGCACGGCGCCGAGTTCGTCGCGTACGAGCACGGCGTCCGCGCTCTCCAGCGCGAGGTCCGAGCCGGCGCGGCCCATGGCGAGCCCCGTGTGCGCTGAGGCGAGCGCGGGCGCGTCGTTGACGCCGTCGCCGACGAACAGCAGGCGCTGCCCCGATGCCTCCTCGGCCCGTACGGCCTCGGCCTTCTCGTCGGGCAGCAGCCCGGCCCGTACCTCGCCGACCCCGGTCTCCGTCGCCAGCCGCAGGGCCGCGCCGTGGTGGTCGCCGGTGAGCAGCAGGGGTGCCCTGTGCGTGAGTTCACGAAGTCGGCCGACGGCGGCCCGCGCCTGCGGCCTGGGCCGGTCCTCGAACGCCAGCACCCCGGCGGGCACCCCGTCGACCAGCACGACGGCTCCCGTCAGCCCCGCGCCCTCGATCTCGCCGACGAGCGTGCCGAGTTCGCCGGGTTCGCCGGGTTCGCCGAGCGCGTCGGGTTGCCCGAGTTCGCCGTTCGCGGCGCCCTGCGCCCCGTCCGCCGACGGCTCCGGCCCGTACGCGGGCACCCGTACGGGCGCGGACGCGGGTGTCCGCGTGACCGCTCGGGTGGGCGCGCCGACCTCCACGCGTACGCCCTCGACCTCGGCGCTCACCCCGCGCCCGGGCCGGGCCGTGAACTCCCGCGCGGGGAGCACGGGGAGGCCCCGCTCGCGGGCCGACGTGACGACGGCGCGCGCCAGCGGGTGCTCGCTGTCGCGCTCGGCCGCGGCGGCGAGCGCCAGCAGACGGTCGGCGGCCACCGCCGTACCGGCCCCGTCCGCACGGGCCCCGTCCGCACGGGCCCCGTCCGCACGGGCCCCGCCTGCGACGGCCCCGTCCGCGACGGGCCGTGCCTCGACGAGTCGTGGGGCGCCCTCCGTCAGCGTCCCCGTCTTGTCGAACGCGACCCGGGTGACCGTCCCCAGCCGTTCCATCACGGCGGCCGACTTGACCAGCACGCCGTGCCGCCCCGCGTTGGCGATGGCCGCGAGCAGCGGCGGCATGGTGGCGAGGACGAGCGCGCAGGGCGAGGCCACGATCATGAACGTCATGGCCCGCGTCAGCGCCGCCGCCAGCTCCGCGCCGAAGGCCAGTGGCACGGCGAAGACGGCGACCGTCGCCGCGACCATGCCCAGCGCGTAGCGCTGCTCGACCTTCTCGACGAAGAGCTGCCCCGGCGCCTTGGTGCGGCTGGCCTCCTCCACCATGGCGACGATGCGCGCGATGACGGACTCCTCGGCCGCGCGCGTGACGCGCAGGCGCAGCGAGCCGCTACCGTTGAGCGTTCCGGCGAAGACCTCGTCGCCCACGGACCTGGGCACGGGCAGCGGCTCGCCCGTGACGGTCGCCTGGTCCACGTCGCTGGCGCCCGCCAGGACCGTGCCGTCGGCGCCGACGCGCTCGCCGGGCCGCACGAGGACGATGTCTCCCGGCACCAGGTGCCGCGTCTCCACGGACTCTTCGGCTCCGTCCGCTGTGACGCGGGTGGCCCGCTGGGGGGCGAGGTCGAGGAGACCGCGTACGGAGTCGGCGGTGCGCTGCGTCGCGAACGCCTCCAGCGCGCCGGACGTCGCGAAGATGACGATCAGCAGCGCGCCCTCCAGTGGCTGCCCGATGGCGGCGGCGCCGAGCGCGGCGACGACCATCAGCAGGTCCACGTCGAGGGTCTTCTCGCGCAGCGCGGCAAGCCCCTCCTTCGCGGGCTCCCAGCCGCCCGCCGCGTAGCAGAGGGCGTAGCAGGCCCAGGCGTACCACGCGGGCGCGGGGGAGAGGTCGAGCGTCAGCCCGAGCAGGAAGGCCACCGCCGCGGCCCCCGCCCAGCGGGCTTCGGGCAGGCGGTCGATACGGGTCATCGCCATGACGGAGGGCACCTCGGCGGTGTGCGTGCGGAGTACGGGACCAGTTGCGGCGGTCCACAGGAAGAAGTGTATACATGAACACGTCTTCATGTATTGCTCGGACCGTACCATGCCTGTCATGGGACACGGAGTGGAAGGCCAGGGCGCCCCGGCTGCCAAGCTGGACGCGGAGAGCGCGGCGTCCGTCGCCGCCACCCTCCAGGCGCTGGCGACCCCCTCGCGCCTGCTGATCCTGGCGCGTCTGCGGGAGGGGCCGCTCCCCGTCACGGAGCTGGCCGAGGCGGTCGGCATGGAGCAGTCGGCGGTCTCGCACCAGTTGCGGCTGCTGCGCGCGCTGAGCCTCGTCGGCAGCGAGCGCCAGGGGCGCCGCATCGTCTACAGCCTCCACGACAACCATGTGGCCCAGCTGCTCGACGAGGCCGTCTACCACATCGAGCATCTGAGCCTCGGCGTCCGCGACCACGCCTCGGGCCCCCGCACCCAGGGCTGAGACCCCGCGAGGCCGGCCCTGAGTACGGGGGCCGTAGCGAAGCCGTCGCTACGGCCTCGGCAGCCCTGGCCCCTCGCACCGCACGTCCGCGTCAGGCGCGCCGTCCCCCGTCAGGTACGCCGCCACTGTGCCGTCCACGCAGTCGTTGCCGCGACTGGCGAAGACGCCGTGGGAGTAGTCCTTCCGCAGTGTCACCAGCCGGGAGCCCGGCGGCAGACCCGCGCGCAGCTCACGCGCGCCCTCGATCGGCGTGACGGGGTCGTGTTCCGAGGCGACCAGCAGCACCGGCGGCGCGTGCGGCGCGCTGAGCGGGGTGCGGTGCGCGGGCGTGTGGGACCAGTACGCGCACGCTGACGCCTCAAGTCCGGTGAGGACGGGCAGCGGGTCGGCGCGCCGCAGCGCGCGGATGTCGCGCAGTACGCGGGACGGGCTGGGCCCTGGCCCGTCGGCGCACTTGACGGTGCGGTTCGCGGCCTCGTAGTTGCGCGACTCGGGCCCGTCGAAGGGGTCCTCGGGCCGCAGCCCCGCCACGTCGCCGTCGCGCAGATACGCGCGCAGCCCCTCGCCGAGCCCCGCCCAGCGCTCGGTGCGGCCGAGCGCGCGGTAGACGGCGCGGTCGAACTCCGCCGGGCCGAACCCGTCGACGGGCCGCGCCGCGAGCCCCGCGCGCACCTTCGCGTACGAGGCGCGCACCTCCTTCGCCGTACCGCCGAGCCCGGAGCGCCCGGGGCGACCGGAGCGGGCGGAGTGCCCGGAACCCTCGCCGCCGCCGTCCGCGAGCCAGCCGAAGAGGGTCTGGCGCTGGCGCAGCAGCGCGCGGGCCTGCCGTACGTCGAACTCGTGCCAGTCCCAGGGGCCCACCACGCTGTCCAGCACCATCGGCCCCGTCCGGTGCGGATGGAGGGCGGCGTAGGCGGCGCCGAGGTAGGTGCCGTAGCTGACGCCGAGGTAGGCGATACGTGGCTCGCCGAGTGCCGCGCGGATGTCGTCCATGTCGTGCGCGGTCTCCGTCGTGGACAGGTGCGGCAGCGCCTCGCCCGCGCCCCGCGCGCAGTCGTCGGCCATGCGCCGCTGCGAGGCGAGATACGCGCGCTCGGCTTCCCGTCCACGCGGTACCGGGTCGGCGCCCGGCGCGTCGAACAGGCCGCCCATGTTGCCGCAGTCGGCGGGTGCGCTGTGGCCGACGCCGCGCGGGTCGAAGCCGATGACGTCGTAGGCGCGCCGCACCCGCTCGGGGAGCTTGGCGCGCTTGGTCACCGCGTACGACAGGCCGGAGCCGCCCGGCCCGCCTGGGTTGACGAGGAGGACGCCGCGCCGTTCTCCGGGCGTGCCGGAGGCGGGCACGCGCGAGACGGCGATGTCCAGGTGCCGCCCTTCGGGGTGGCCGTGGTCCAGCGGTACGCGCACCGTGCCGCACTCCACCCGGTCGGGGGCCGGGGGAGCGGGCACGGAGCCGGGGCAGTCGCCGAAGGCGACATCCGCGCGGGCGGGGCCGGGCGTGGAGGGGACGGATGGCGCGGAGGGGGCCACCGTCGTTGCGACGGCGGCGCCCGCGAGGAGCGCGCGGAGCAGGGAAGTCCGGCGCGGGCGGCGGGAGATGAGCCGGGATATGAGGGGGGAGGGCACGGTCTCGCAATCGGGGTGAGGGGCGGGGGCGCGTCGGAGAGTGGCGCGCGAACGACATGACATTGAAAATGATTATCGATAGCGTGTGTGCTCGGTCAACACGGCCCGCCCCGGAAACCGGCGCGCGGGACCCGTGTGCGTAGGCGTGCCATCGCGAGGCGAGGGAGAGTCGTGGGTCATCTGCTGATGGTCGAGAGCTGGGTCGGATCGATGAGCAGGCTGCTGCCTCGTGCGATCCGGGAGGACGGGCACGAGTTCACGTTCCTCACCAGGGACCTGCACCACTATCTGAGGTCGGCGCCCGAGGGGGTGGCGCATCCGCTGCTCGGCGCGTGCAACGTCCTCACGGCCGAGACGAACGCCACCGACACGCTGCTGCCCCACGTGGAGAAGCTGCACGAGGTGTTCGGGTTTGACGGGGTCCTCACGTCCTGCGACTACTACCTGCCCACCGTCGCCCGCCTCGCGGAACACCTCGGGCTCCCGGGGCCCTCGGCCGGCTCCGTGGCCCGCGCCTGCCGCAAGGACGAGACGCGCCGCGCCCTGGCCGACGCCGGGGTGCCGGGGCCGCGCTTCGCGGTCTGCACGGACTGGGCCGCGGCGGTGTCGTCGGCCCGCGAGATCGGCTACCCGCTGGTGCTCAAGCCGGTCGACCTGTGCGCCGGGATGTACGTGCGCCGCGTGGACGACGAGGCCGCGCTCGCCCGCGCCTACCGCGACCTCGACGGCTTCCCCGTCAACGCGCGCGGCCAGCGCCGGGTGACCTCCGTCCTGCTGGAGGAACTGCTCGAAGGGCCCGAGGTCAGCGTCGAGACCGTGTCCTTCGCGGGGACGGCGCACGTCGTCGGCGTCACCGACAAGAGCCTCGGCGGCGCGCCCGCCTTCGTCGAGACGGGGCACATGTTCCCCGCACGGCTCGCCCCCGGACAGGCCGAGGCGGCGGCGGACACGGCGCTGGCGGCGCTCAAGGGCCTCGGGCTCGACCAGGTCGTCGCGCACACCGAGATCAAGCTGACCCCGGACGGGCCCCGCGTCGTCGAGGTCAACCCGCGCCCC
Organism: Streptomyces sp. NPDC054796; assembly: GCF_053611545.1. NCBI lineage: Bacteria > Bacillati > Actinomycetota > Actinomycetes > Kitasatosporales > Streptomycetaceae > Streptomyces > Streptomyces sp. NPDC054796. The sequence continues at coordinate 190,032 of NZ_JBSHAO010000004.1, forward strand.
GCGGGCAACCGCATCACCGAACTCGTACGCCACGTCACCGGCATCGACCTCGCCGCCGCCTGCGTCGACGTCGCGCTGGGCCGCGCGCCCGAACTCGGGCCGCGTGCCACGGGCGTGGACAGCGCCGCCATCGGCTTCCTCCTGCCGGAGGAGGAGGGCGTGCTGGAGGGCTTCGACGGGGCCGAGGCGCTGGAGGAGTGCCCCGGAGTGCTGGAGGTCCAGTTCGCGAAGGCGGGCACGGCGGTCAAGCCCGCCGACAGCAACAACACCTACCTCGGCCACGTCATGGCCGCCGACCCCGAGGGCGGTGCGGCACGCGAGCGCGTCGAGGCCCTGCTGTCCGCCGTCAGCCCCCGGGTGGCCCGCCGATGACGGCCCCCGGCACGGCGACGGGGCCTGGCGAGGCTGTGGGATCCGACGTGGCTGCGGCCCCCGGCACGGCTACAGGACCCGGCGAGGGCGACGCGGTCGGGCGGCTCGTGCGGCGGGTGCGGGACGGCGCGTTCGGGCCCGACCCCGCCGGGCTGCGGATCACCGTGGCCTTCTCGACCAGCCAGGCCGTACGCCATGAAGGGCGCGGCTCCGGCTACCGCAACGAGGTGCTCAGCCTCCGTCTCGGCTCGGCCGTCGGCTCGTGCGCGACGGAGCCGGGCGAACTGCCCGCGGCGGCGCTCGACGCGTGCGTCGGCGCGGACGTCGCCACCCTCCTCGGGCACCCGCTGCCCGCCGTGCGCACGGCCGCGCTGGACGCCTACCTCATGCACGTACTGCCGCACACGCCCGAACACGGCGCCAGCCCCTACGCGCTGGCGGCGGGCAGCTCGCTGGAGAAGTCGCGGGCGCGGGCGCGGGCCGTCGTGGACCTGCTCGACGTGGCACCCGGCGCCACCGTGCTCGTCGTCGGCGTCGTCAACTCGCTGCTGGAGGCGCTGCGTTCGCGCGGCCTGCGCTACGTGCCCTGCGACCTCAAGGGCGGCGAGACCGAGTGGGGCGAACCCGTGCGCACCGACGCGCGGGCGGAGGCGGAGTCGGAGCGCTGCGACGCGGTGCTCGCCTCCGGCATGACGCTCGGCAACGGCAGCTTCGAGGCGCTGCGCCGGTGCGCGGTGCGGCGCGGCATCCCGCTCGTGATGTTCGCGCAGACCGGCAGCGCCGTGCTGCCCAGACTGCTGGACTCCGGAGTGAGCGCGGTGTGCGCCGAGCCGTACCCGTTCTTCTGGCTCGACGGCGGCCCCGGCACCGTCCACCGCTACGGCACCGTCGGTCGATCCGGTGCCGTCGGCCGTCACGGAGCCGCCTCATGACCCCGGCCGCCACGGCAGGTGCCGCGCCCGGCGCGGCGCGCCCCGCCACCGCCAACCCCGACCTGCTCGCGCTCGTCGGCCGTACCCCGCTCGCCCGCATCACCAGCGACCTGCCCTGCGCGCAGCCCGGCTTCTGGGCCAAGCTCGAAGGGCTGGGCGCGGGCGGCATGAAGGCGCGGGCCGCCGTCTCCATGCTCATGGGCGCCCGCGAACGCGGCGAACTCCCGCCCGGCGCACCCGTGGTGGAGTCCACCTCCGGCACCCTCGGCATCGGCCTCGCCTTCGCAGGGCAGGCGCTCGGCCACCCCGTCGTGCTGGTGGGCGACACCGAACTGGAGCCCTCCATGCGGCAGTTGCTGCGCGCTTACGGGGCACGGCTGGAGCTGGTCGACCGTCCCGCCGAGCGCGGCGGCTGGCAGGCGGCGCGGCTGCGGCGGCTGCGGGAGCTGCTGGCCACACTGCCCGGCGCGTACTGGCCCGACCAGTACAACAACCCCGACAACACCGCGGGGTACGCCTCCCTCGCCGCCGAACTCGCCAGCCAGCTCGACCACTTGGACGTGCTGGTGTGCAGCGTCGGCACGGGCGGGCACAGCGCGGGCATCGTCGCGCCGCTGCGCCGCCACTGGCCGCGGCTGCGGCTGATCGGGGTCGACGCCACCGGTTCGACCATCTTCGGGCAGCCCGCCAGGCCCCGTCTGATGCGCGGGCTCGGCAGCAGCATCCACCCGCGCAACGTCGCCTACGACGCCTTCGACGAGGTCCACTGGGTCGGCCCGGCCGAGTCGGCGGACGCCTGCCGACGGCTCGCGCGCGGCAGCTTCGTCAGCGGCGGCTGGAGCACGGGGGCCGCCGCGCTGGTCGCGGCGTGGGCCGCGCGCGTCCACCCGGGCGCGGTCGTCGCCACCGTCTTCCCCGACGGGCCGCACCGCTACCTCGGCACCGTCTACGACGACGACTTCACCACCGCGCACGGCATCGACCCCGCGAGCGCCGCGACCCGGCCCGTCGAGATCCCGCATCCGCGTGCCGCCGAGGCGACGGGCTGGACGCGCTGCGCGACCGTCCTCGATCCGAAGGCCGAGCCGCGCGGGACCTCCGTTTTTCCGGCCGCGTTTCCGGGCGCGGGCGCGGTTCCGGCTGCCCGGCCGGGGGCGCCCGGTCCTTCGACGTCCACCAGGGAGGCCCTGTCATGAAGACCGCCGTCCGTACCGTCCGGCTCCGGCTCGCCGAACCCCTGCGCATCTCCCGCTCCACCATGACAGCGCGCGACGCGGTCTGGTTCACCGTCGAGCACGGCGGGCTGCGCGGGCACGGTGAGGCCGTGGCCAGCGCGTACTACGGGCTCGACGCCGACACCCTGACCCGGCTGCTGACCGAGGCGGGCACGGGCCTGGAACATTGCCCCGACCCGGAGGCCGCGTTGGACGCGCTGCGCGAGGACGGGTTCCCGTGGGCCGGTGCGGATACGAGCGCGGGTGCGCGTGCGCGTGCGGGTGCGGACAGGGGGGCGGGGGTGCCAGGGGCCGTCGTCGCCGCCGTCGAGTCGGCGCTGCTCGACCTCGCGGGCAAGCGCGCGGGCGCCCCCGTGCACCGCCTGCTGGGCTCCTTCGCGCCGCCCTGCGCGCCGACCGCGCGCACCATCGGCATCACGACGACCGAGCGCGCCGCCGTCCTCGCGCACTGCCTCGCCGAGAGCGGCTTCACCCTGCTCAAGGCCAAGGCGGGCGCGCCTGACCCGGAGGACGACCTCGCCCGCGTACGCGCCATCCGCGACCACGCCCCTCACGTGCGCGTCCTGCTCGACCCCAATGGCGCGTGGACGCCGGAGCAGGCGCTGCGGCTGCTGCCCAGGTTCGCCGAACTCGGCGTCGAGGCCGTCGAACAGCCCCTGGCGCCCGGCGACCCCGAGGCGCTGGCCAGGCTCGCCGAGGCGTCGCCGCTGCCGGTCATCGCCGACGAGGACGCGGTGACCTTCGAGGACGCCCGGCGCCTCGCGGGCCGTGTGCACGGCGTCAACGTCAAGCTCGCCAAGTGCGGCGGCGTCCACGCGGCCCTGCGCATCGCGGAACTGCTCGCCGGGACCGGCACGGAGCTGATGCTCGGCTGCCTCACCGCCAGCTCCCTCGGCATCGCGCCCGCCGTGCATCTCGCGGGCCGCGCCCGCTGGGCCGACCTGGACGGGCACCTGCTCCTCGCGCACGATCCCTGGACGGGCATCGGCGGCACGGACGGGACGGTACGGGCGAGCGACCGCGCGGGCCTGGGCGTCCGGCCCGCGCCCGAGGAGCCCGCGCCCGAAGGGTCCACGCGTTCCGCACACCCCACCCACCCGGAAAGGCCCCAGCGTGCAGACGTGGCGTGAGATGCGGGAGTTCCCGCTCGCGATACGCCTCCTCCTGGTCAACCAGCTCGGCGTCAACACCGGCTTCTACCTCCTCATCCCCTACCTCGCCACCCACCTCGGCGAGGACCTGGGGATGTCGGCGGCCGTCGTCGGCATCGTCCTCGGCGTCCGCAACCTCAGCCAGCAGGGGCTCTTCATCATCGGCGGCTCGGCCGCCGACCGGCTCGGCGCGCGCCGCGTGATCATCGCCGGATGCGCCCTGCGGACCGTGGGCTTCGGCCTGTTCGCGCTCGGCGACGGGCTCGGGGTACTGCTGGCGGCCTCCGTGCTGAGCGGGTTCGCCGGGGCCCTCTTCAACCCCGCCGTACGCGCGTATCTCGCGCAGGAGGCGGGGGAGCGGAAGGCCGAGGCGTTCGCGCTGTTCAACGTGTTCGCGACGACCGGAGCGCTCGTCGGCCCGCTGCTCGGCAGCGCGCTGCTCCTCGTCGACTTCCGCGCCTCCGCGCTCACCGCCGCCGCACTCTTCGGGCTGCTCACCGTCGCGCAGGCCATGGTGCTCCCCGCGCGCGAGGTGCCTCCGGCGCGCGGCAGCGTGCTGGGGGACTGGCGCGAAGTCCTCGCCAATCGCGCGTTCCTGGCCTTCGCGCTCGCCATGGTCGGCATGTTCACCATGGAGAACCAGCTCTACCTGCTGCTGCCCGACGGAGCCCGCGCCGCCACCGGCTGGGCGGGCGCGGCGGGACTGGTCTTCCTCGTCGGCACCCTCGCCAACCTCGGCCTCCAGATGCGCCTGACCCGAATACTCAAGCGGCGCGGCGGCAGAGGCATCTGGATAAGCGCGGGCGTGGGCCTGATGGGGCTGGCCTTCGTGCCGCCGCTGCTGGTCGCGGGGCAGGACCGCGCGCACACCGGCGGGGGCACGGGACAGGTGCTGCTCGCGCTGCTGCCCGTCCTGTGCGGGGCGCTGCTGCTCTATCTCGGTGTGATGATCGCCCAGCCCTTCGTCATGGAGCTGATACCCGACTTCGGCCGCGCCGAGCTGACCGGCACCTACTTCGGGGTCTTCTACGTCGTCTCCGGCATCGCGGCGGCGGGCGGCAACGCCCTGGTCGGCTGGGCCATGGACGCGGGCGCGGCGCGCGGTGCCGCGTGGCTGCCGTGGGTGTGCTGCCTGTGCTTCGGGCTGCTGTCGGCCGCGGGGGTCTGCTGGCTGCGACGGCTGCGCGCACTGCCCGTACGAGCCACTCCGGCGGCGGCACACGCGCCGGCCTCAGTGTGAGGGGAACCACCACCATGACCACCGACCAGTCCACCACCGGAGAGCGGCCCGTCGACGCCGACGCCGCACCCGGCGCCAATCTCCTCACCGACAACCCCGCGCTGTACGAGGCACGCTTCCCTGACCGGGAACGGCTCGCCGCACGCTGGGCCGAGGACTGCCTGCGCCGCCACGGGGCCGGACGGCGCGTGCTGGACCTGGGCTGCGGCACGGGGCGCGACGCGGCGCACCTGTACGCGGCCGGACGTGACGTCGTGGGCGCCGACCTGTCCGAGGCCATGCTCGCCCACGCCCGCACCCACCACCCCGGACCCGCCTACGCCCGCGCCGACCTGCGCGGGTTCGACCTGGGCGCGGGCGCGTTCGATTCCGTCGTCTGCCTCGACAGCGCGCTGCTCTACTGCCACGGCAACGACGAACTCGACGGCTTCCTCGACTCCTGCCACCGCGCCCTCGACCCCGGCGGCCTCCTCGTCGCGGAGATGCGCAACGGTGCTTTCTTCCTCGGCCGTACGGAACTCCTCGACGCGCCCGCCGAGAACTCCTTCACCTGGCACGGCACCGGCTACCGCTCCGTCACCACCCTCTGGGCCGACCGCACCGCCCAACTGCTGCGCCGCAGGCGCGTGTGGACCGCCGACGACGGCTCCCCGCCGCGCGAGCAGCACTCGGCCTGGCGACTGCTGTTCCCGCAGGAGCTGCGCTACTTCCTGACGGTGCACGGCTTCACCGTCCTCGAACTGCACGACGGCCCCGGGCCTCGCACGGAGCCCCGCTGGACGGAGGGCGACGAGCCGGGCCGCACGGCGGACGCGGACCGCCTCCATGTCGTGGCCCGCAGGAACTGACGGATAACAGATTTCAGATAACGGCTTTCAGATAACAGCTTTCAGTTAACAGATAACCAATTCTGTTATCCGTTCCCTCGCCCCTCGCCCCTGACCTTCACCCCCTCCCCGAGGAGTTCACCGCCATGACCGCGATGCGTGACCACGAACACGAACACGAACACATCCCCGCCTCCTCCCCGGCGTTCCCCGCACTGCGCCGTCGCGGCTTCCTCGCGGCGGGGGCAGGGGCGGGGGTGGCGGCGTTCGGGACGTTCGGGCTGGCCGGGTGCGGCGGCGCGTCCGGGGGTGCCGGTGCTGATGGTGCCGGGGGCGGCAAGCCCCGTCGCGGCGGACGGCTGCGCGCCGCCTTCGCGGGCGGCGGCGCCAACGAGACCCTGGACCCGCACCTCGCCAACCTCTTCGGCGACGTGGCCCGCGCCAAGGCGCTCTTCGACAAGCTGGCCGACTACGGTCCCGATCTGTCGGCCGAACCCCGCCTCGCCGCCAAGTGGGAGTCCAACAAGGCGCTCGACCGCTGGAAGGTCACCCTGCGCGAGGCCACGTTCCACGACGGAAAGCCCGTCACGGCGGCCGACGTGCTCTACAGCTACCGCCGGATCGCCGACCCCAAGAAGGCGTTCCGTTCCAAGGCCGATCTGGAGCCCATCGATCTGGAGGAGAGCCGCGCCGTCGGCAAGAGGGTCGTGGAGTTCCGGCTCAAGCGTCCGACGGCCGAGTTCCCCCACGTCATGGCCGCCTTCGGCGCCTACATCGTGCCCGAGGGGCCCGAGGGCTCCGGGGAGGACGAGAAGCGCTTCGACAAGCCCGTCGGCTCGGGCCCCTTCCGCTTCGTCTCCTTCAAGCCGGGCACCTCCACCGTGCTCAAGCGGTACGAGGACTACTGGGACGGCCCCGCGTACCTGGACGAGCTGGAGTTCGTCGGTGTCAACGAGGAGTCGGCCCGGATCAACGCGCTCCTGGGCGGGCAGGTCGAGTACGCGCACGAGCTGGCCCCGACGACGGCGCGCGCCCACGAGGGCAAGGGCCAGATCGAGATCGTGCGGCTCAAGAACAGCGCCATGCAGGCGTTCGCCATGAAGACGGACAGGCCGCCCTTCGACGACAAGCGCGTCCGCGAGGCGTTCTTCCTCATCGCCGACCGCGAGGAGCTGGTCAAGGGCGCGCTCTCCGGCGCGGGCGAGAAGGGCAACGACCTGTTCGGCAAGGGCTACGAGAACTACGCGGACGACCTCCCCCAGCGCGAACAGGACCTCGACCGCGCGCGCGAGCTGCTCAAGAAGGCCGGGGCCGAGGACCTGAAGGTCACCCTGGACACGTCGGACGTCGCCGCCGGGTTCACCGAGGCGGCGGGCATCTTCCGCGACCAGGCGGCGAAGGCGGGCGTCACCGTCAAGGTCAGGCAGGGGGACCCCGACAGCTACTGGAGCGACATCCTCGACTCCGGCACCCTGTGCTCCTACCGCTCGGGCGCCATGCCCATCGGCACCCACATATCCCAGCGGCTCCTGACCGGCTCCACCACCAACGCCACCAAGTGGCAGCACAAGGACTTCGACGCGCTCTACCACGAGGCCCAGTCCACGGCCGACGACTCGGCGCGCGCCGACCTCTACGCACGGATGCAGCGCCGCCTCCACGCCGAGGGCGGCTTCCTGGTGTGGGGTTTCGCGGACTGGATCGTCGGCACGGCCAAGAAGGTCGGCGGGGTCGCCCGCGAGGCACCCGCGAACACCCTGGACTGGGCGCGCTTCGACAAGGTGTGGCTGGCGTGACGCCACCTGCCCCCGCTCTCGCCCCGGCAGCACTCCTGCGCGCCCTTGCCGCGTCGGCCGGGCGCGTCGTGTGGCCGCGCTCGTGGGTGCTCAGACGGCTGCTGCTCGGGCTGGTCCAGACGGTGGCCGTCGTGCTGCTCGTCTTCGCGCTGACGGAGGCGCTGCCGGGGGACGCGGCCGTCGCGCTCGCGGGCGACCAGCCCGACCCGGCGCGCATCGCCGCGATCCGCGAGTCGCTGGACCTGGACCGGCCCGCGTACGAGCGGTTCGCCGACTGGGCCGCCGGACTGCCGCACGGCGACCTGGGCACCTCGCTGGCCACAGGCCGTCCCGTGAGCGGGTACCTCGGCGAGGGCTTCGGGCCCACGCTGGTGCTGGCCGGGCTGACCGTCGTGCTGCTGGTGCCCGTCGCCGTCGGGCTCGGGGTGCTGGCGGCGCGGCGCGAGGGCGGGCGCGTCGACCGGCTGATCAGCTCCCTCACGCTGGGCGTCTACGCGGTGCCGGAGTTCGCCTTCGGGGTGCTGCTCGTCGTCGTGTTCGCGCTGCGGCTCGGCTGGCTGCCGCCGACCGCCGTCGGCTACGGGAGCGACCTGACCGCCGATCCGGCGGTGCTGGTGCTGCCCGTCGTGGTGCTGCTCGCCCGTCCCGTCTGTTCCCTCAGCAGGCTGGTGCGGGCCGGGATGATCGACGCGCTGGCTTCCCCGTACGTCGCGCAGGCGCGCCGGTACGGGCTCTCCGCCGCGCGCGTCCGTTTCGCGCACGCTCTCCCGAACGCCGTCGCGCCCGCCACCCAGCAGTTGGCGCGCACGGTCGACTGGCTGCTGGGCGGAGTGATCGTCGTGGAGGCGCTGTTCGTGATCCCCGGGCTCGGCACGGTGCTGATGGACGCGGTCGCCGCGCGCGACGTGCCCGTGGTGCAGGGGCTCGCCGTGGTCTTCGGGGTGGTGACGGTGGTGCTGAACCTCGGCGCCGATCTCGTCGCACACCGGCTCGCGCCGAGGGCGGGGGTGGCGGCGTGAACGCGGATACGGGTGGCGCCGCGCGGGTTGCCGGTGCCGCGTTCCGGCCGGGCCGGTTCGGAGCGGGGCTGCTGTGTGTGGGCGTACCGCTCGTACTCGCCCTGCTCGGGCCCCTGTTCGCGGGCGAGGCGGGCGCGCGCGGCGCGTCGTTCACGCTGGGCGACGGGCACTGGCTGGGCACGGACTTCACCGGGCGCGACGTGTGGCGGCAGGTCCTGCTGGGCGGCAGGTCCGTGGTGCTGGTCGCGCTCGCGGCGACGGTCCTCGCGTACGCGGTCTCGCTCCCCCTCGGCTTCGCCGCCGCGCTGACGCACCGCACGTGGCTGGAGGAACTGCTGATGCGCCCGCTCGACGTGGTGCTGGCCGTGCCGTCCCTGCTGATGGTCCTGCTGGTCGCGACGGTGTTCTCGCCGGGAGCGCTGGGGCTCGCCCTGCTGGTGGCGCTGGTCAACGTCCCCGACACGACGCGGATCGTCCGCGCCACGGCGGCCGAGATCGCCGCACGCGCGGCGGTGGAGGCGCTGCGGATGCAGGGCGAGAGCTGGGTGCGTACGGCGCTCGGCTACGTGGCGCGGTCCGCGCTGCGCACGCTGCTGGCCGACGCGGGCGTACGGATGACGGGCGTCCTCTACCTGGTGGCGACGGCCTCCTTCCTGGGCGTCGGCGTCGCGCCTGACGCCCCCGACTGGGCCGTGATGGTGGACAGGAACCGCACCGGGCTCTTCGTCCAGCCCTGGGCCGTGGTGGTGCCCGCGCTGCTGATCGTGTGCCTGTCGATGGGCACGAACCTGCTCTTTGACGCGGCGCTCGCGCGCGGCCGGGGCGGAGCCGGAAGGACAAGGACGAAGACGGGGGCATGGAAGGCGTGGCGCAAGTGACGGACGGGGACGCGGTGGCCGAGACGGAGGCCGAGGTGGCGGCCGAGATCGACGGGCTGCGGGTGGAGATCGGCGGCCGGGCGATCGTCGACGGGGTGTCGCTGCGCGCCCGCGCCGGTGCGGTCACTGCCCTGGTGGGCGCGTCGGGGAGCGGCAAGACCACGACGGGTCTCGCCCTGCTCGGCGAGTACCCGGCGGGTGCGGTGGTGGAGGGCGACGTACGGATCGCGGGCGGCGGCCTCGTCGGCTATGTGCCGCAGCACCCGGCCGCCGTCCTCAACCCGGCGCGCAGGGTGGGCGCGCTGCTCCACGACATCGCACGCGCCCAGGTGCGGGCCGAGGCGGGCCGTGGGCGCTGGAGGCGACGTCGCGCCGAGGCACGTGTGCGCGTGCTGCGCGCGCTGGAGGCGGCCCAGCTCCCCGACGGCGCCGACGTGACGCGCCGCTACCCGCACCAGCTCTCGGGCGGGCAACAGCAGCGGGTCGTGCTGGCACAGGCACTGCTGCTGGGCGCGCGGGTGGTCGTCGCGGACGAGCCGACGACAGGTCAGGACGCGCTGACGAAGCGGCGCGTCGTGACCGAGCTGGCGGCCGTGGCACGGCGCGGCATCGCCGTGCTCCTCCTCAGCCATGACCTGGACGTGGTGCGCGAACTGGCCGACGAGGTCGTGGTGATGAGGGAAGGGCGCGTCGTCGAGCGGGGAACCGCACGGCGCGTGCTGGCCGGGCCCCGCGACCCATGGACCCGTCAACTCCTCGCTGCGGACGCGAAGTTCGGCGTCCCGCGCCCCGTCGTCGCGGATACGGATACGGACACGGACACGGAGTCAGAGGCGGAGGCGGCCGTCCCGGGGCCGGGGCCGGGACCGGTGCCGGACGCGCGCGGGCTGCGCGTACGCGTGGACGTGGCCCGCTACCGGGACCGCGCCGGGGACCGGGGCACCGTGCGCGCGCTGCGCGCGGCGGAGCTGGCGGTGGCGCCGGGCGAGTGCCTGGCGGTCGTCGGCCGGTCGGGGAGCGGCAAGACGACCCTCGGCCGCTGCGTGTCCGGGCTGCACCGCGACTGGGACGGCGAGGTGACGCTCGACGGTGCCCCGCTGCCACGCGGCCTGCGGGCGCGTACGCGCGCGGAACTGGCGGCGGTGCAGTACGTGTTCCAGGACGCGCGCGCCGCCTTCGACGAGCACCGCGACGTGCTGTCGCAGGTCGCGCGCACCGCCGTACGTCTGCGCGGGGCCGACGCACGGGAGGCGCTGCGCGAGGCGCGCGCCGCGCTCTCGCGCGTCGGCCTGGACGAGTCGCTCGCCGCGCGCCGCCCCGGCGGGCTCTCGGGCGGCGAGCTGCAACGCGCCGCGCTGGCCCGCGCGTTGGCGGCCCGCCCCCGCGTGCTCGTGTGCGACGAGATCACCTCGGGCCTGGACACGGTCACCCGCGCGGCCGTGCTCGATCTGCTCGTCGGCCTGCTCGCGGAGCGGGAACAGGAGGGGGAGCAGGAACATGGGCGGCCGGAGCCGGGCCCGGAGCCGGGCCCGGAGCCGCGGGAAGAGCGGGACGGCATGAGTCTCGTCCTCATCACGCACGACCTGGACACGGCGGCACTGGCCGACCGCGTGGCCGTGCTCGACGCGGGCGAGATCGTCGAACAGGGCCCTGCCACCCGCGTACTGACCGCACCCCGGCACCCGTTCACGGCCTCGCTGGTGGCCGCGGCCCGCGGCGTCGACGTGCCCCCGCGAGACGTGCCCCGACCGGCGTCGCCCGGAGCCGTCCCCGCGACGGGAGCGGGGAGTTCACAGGACCGGGACCGTGCGATCCGCTTGTGATCTTGGAGTTGGCGCGCCAAGATCACGTGACATGCTCTCAGGCCACGACGCGAAGGAACCGCAGCCCGTGTTCGCCGAGGTGGGTTCCGGTCTCTTCATCCCCCCTCCCGTGCGCGGACGCGACGGCATGGCGCTGCTGTGTCCCGTCGGAGAGCTGGACCTGGCCAGCGAGCACGTGTGGCGGCGGGCGGTCGCCGAGGTGCGCGACGCCGGTCACGACCACGTCATCGCGGACTGCTCCGGCATCACCTTCTGCGACTCCTCCGGGCTCAACGCGCTGCTGTCCACGCACATGTCCGTGCGCGAGACGGGCGGGGCTCTCGTGCTGGCCCGGGTGCCCGCGCCGATGCGGCGGGTGCTGGAGATCGCGGGCACGATCCCGTTCCTGACGCTCGCCGCGACGGTCTACGACGCGTTCGACCTGCTCACCTCCCCGGTCCCGCCCACGCTGTGAGGCGTCGGGGCCGCTGGGCGGCCTCGAACGATATCGGCATATGCCAATCGACAACTTTAGTTTCCGATCGAGCGGCGCGGAAACTAAAGTTGCCACCATGGCATCCATCGAGATCACCAGCGCCGAACGGGTCGCGCTCACCGAGGCACTCTGCGACGCCCTCAACCCGCTCGCCTCGGCGGTGCGCGCCCGCGAGACCGGGCTGCCGGAGGAGCGCATGTGGGACGCGGACCCCGCCGAGGTGGCCCTGTCGGTCCTGGCCGCCTGGAAGGTGGTGGACGAGGAGGTCGAGCGGCTGACGGCGAAGGCGGCGCGCACGGCCGGTGCCTACGGCGCCAGCTACGAGCGCATGGGAGCCGCATGGGGCATCACCCGGCAGGGTGCCCGCAAGAAGTGGCCCGACGCCGTGAGCAGATCGGCGGCGGCAGCGGCGGAGTGGGAGCCGGTCACCGTCGAACTGTTCGGCGGGAGCGCCGAGTTGGCGTGGGACCCGGCGCGGGGCGGCTGGCGGTGGAACGGGCAGGGTGCCGACGGCGCGCACGGGGAGGCCGACGGCGCCCTCTCCTTCAGCACGAGGGAAGAGGCCGCGGCCCACGCGGGCGCCTTCCTGAAGGAGCACGGCACCGCACGGGGCAACCCCGTGCCGCGTACCTGACCCCGCCCGGAGAGGGCGGCCCCTTCATGGCCGGGCGGCTCCGGTGCCGCCCGGCTCCGTCGGGACGAGCGAGGTGTCTTCCCCGGGTCCGCCGCCCTCACCGGGCCCGCCGTCCCCGTCCGCCGCCGCGAGTTCACCCGTCGCGACCCTGCTGTGCTTGCGCCCCCACAGCACGTAGATGAGCAGGCCCACGGCCATCCAGCCCAGGAACCGCGCCCAGGTGATCAGCGGCAGGCTGCCCACCAGGAGCAGGCAGAGCAGCAGCGCGACCACGGGCAGGAACGGGACCCATGGCGTACGGAAGCCGCGGCGCAGTTCCGGGCGTGCCCTGCGCAGGTACATCACGCCGACGCAGACCGCGATGAACGAGGTCAGCATGCCGATGTTGCCCAGTTCGGCCAGGTCCTGGATCGGCAGGACCGCCGTCATGAAGGCGACGAGCAGCCCGAGCGTCCAGGTGATGCGGCGCGGGCTGCGCGTCACGGGGTGGACCCGCGAGTACCACTCGGGCAGCAGCCTGTCCCTGCTCATCGCGAGGAAGACCCTGCTCTGCCCCAGCAGCATGATCATGACGACGGTCGTCAGCCCGCAGATGGCCCCGATGCCCACGACCCGCACCGCCCAGTCGGCCCCGACGGCCTTCAGCGCGGCGGTGACGGGGGCCGCGTTGTCCAGCCGCGTGTAGTGGTCCATGCCGGTGACCACCAGCGCGACGGCGACGTAGAGCGTGGCGCACACGACGACCGTCGCCATCAGCGCGATCGGCAGGGTGCGCTGGGGCCGCTTGGCCTCCTCGGCACTGCTCGCCATGATGTCGAAGCCGGAGTACGCGCCGAAGACGATCGCACCGCCCGTGAGGATGCCCGCGAACCCGAACGTGGCGTTCGTGCTGATCCCGGCCCAGCCCAGCAGCGGCTGCTCCCACACCCCGCCGTCACCGCCCGGCGGCTGCGAAGCGGGCACGAACGGGGCCCAGTTGGCCGTGTCGATGTGGAAGACGCCGACACAGAGGAAGATCAGGATGGCCGCGAGCTTGACCAGCGTCATGGCCGTGTTGATGCGGGACGTGGTCCGCACACCGGAGGCCAGCACAGCGGTCAGCACGAGGATGATCAGCACTGCCGGGACGTTGACCACCGCCTCGGGGCCCGCGACCGAGGCGGGCAGGTGGACGCCGAACGACGCGAGGAAGTCGGCGACGTACTGTGACCAGCCGCTGGCCACGGCCCCCGCACCCATGGTCATGTCGAGGATGAGGTCCCAGCCGATGAGCCAGGCGGCCAGTTCGCCGAGGGAGACGTAGGCGAAGGTGTACGCGCTGCCCGCGACCGGCACCGTGCTCGCGAACTCCATGTAGCACAGGGCCACGAGCCCCGAGGTGAGGGCGCCGAGCGCGAAGGAGACCGCGATGGCGGGGCCCGCGTAGTTGGCCGCCGCCGTGCCGGTGAGCACGAAGATGCCGCCGCCGATGGTGACGCCGATGCCCATCATCGTGAGCTGGAGCGGGCCCAGGGAGCGGGCCAGCCGTGTCGAGGGCCGTTCGGCGTCCCGCAGGGTCGCCTCGATGGATTTGGTGCGCACGCTGACCTTCCCGTCCTTCTGTTCCGCTTCTCCGCTGCTCGTCCTGTGGTTCTCGTCGTCCTGCGGTTGTCGTTCCGCGGCGACGGGGCACCCCTGTTGCCGCCCGCCGCCCGCCGCCTATGGGTCTACGCGGCCGTCAGACAGCCGGGCACGCGCTCGGCCAGCAGCGCGAAGTCGGCCTCGGTCGTGTAGAGGTGCGCGGACAGGCGCAGGAAGCCGCGTCCGCCGAAGCAGGTGACGGCCGTCTCGCAGCCCGTCGTGTCCGCGATGCGCCGCTGGAGCGCGTGCGCCGCTTCCTGGTCCGTCGCCAGCTCGGGCGGCAGCGGAACGAGCCGCATGGCGGGGGCCTCGCAGCCCGCGACCGCCGTCAGGTCGGCGTCGAGCGCCCGCGCCACCGTGCGCTGGCCCGCTTCGGCGAGCCGTGCCATGTGGGCGCGCGCCGCGTCCCACCCGTAGCGCTCCTCGACGAACCCGAGCGCGCGGGGCGCCGCCAGCCAGGCGGTCAGGTCGACGGTGCCCTGCTGGTCGAAGCGCTGGGGGAACGGGTCGGGCGTGCCCCACGAGTCGGTGAGCGGGTACAGCTCCTGCGCCTGCTCGCCGCGCGCCACGAGCGCGGCCGTGCCCCGCGGGGCGCAGGGCCACTTGTGCAGGTTGCCGACCCAGTAGTCGGCCTCGCCCGACAGCCCGACGGGATCGGCGAGCATGCCGGGAGCGTGGGCGCCGTCCACGAGCACGCGGGCGCCCGCCTCGTGCGCGAGGCGCGCGATGTCGCCCACCGGGAAGAGGCGCGCGGTGGGGGAGGTGATCTGGTCGACGACGACGAGCGCGACGGAAGGCCCGAGCGCGTCAGCGAAGAGGGCCGTGACCTGCTCGGCTGTCGCGTCGAGCGGGACGTGCAGCGTCCGCACCCGCGCCCCGGCGCGCCGCGCGGCGCGCTCCGCGCCCATGGCGACGGCACCGTAGGTGTGGTCGGTCAGCAGCACCTCGGAGCCGCGCGGCAGGACGACGGACCCGAGGACGGTGCTCACACCCGCGCTGGCGTTCGCGACGAGCGCGAGGGAGTCGGCGCCGGTACGCAGATAGCGGGCCACGTCCGTGCGGGCCCGCGCCACGCGCTCGGGGAGGCCGCGGAACCAGCGGCAGGGATCGGCCTCCATCTCCTCGGCCAGCGCCCGCTGTTCGGCGAGCGCGGCGCGCGGGACGGCACCGAAGGAGCCGTGGTTGAGGTGGCGTACGGCCGGGTCGAGTGCCCAGTCGTCCAGCGCGGTACGAGCGCCATGACGGAGGGCGGCGGCGGGGGAGGAGGTCATTCCACTCCACAGAGTTGTCCGATGACTTTTGATGTCCCCGGGACGGTAGAACGCGAAGAGCCTTGTGAACAGGGGTCGCGTGTAAATTCGTCGTCACGGACTTTCGGGCGGCTCCGGTAAGTCATCTGATGACTCGGATGTGCCATGGTTGCCGGGAGAGTGAGCGGAAGCGGGGCCCGAGCGGCGGGCGGCGCGGAGCGGAGGAGCACGGGGATGGCGGCGACCGACACGGCGGCGAGCGGACTGCGCGCCATGATCGCCGGCGGCGAGCTGGTCGCGGGCCAGCAACTGCCGCCCGAGCCCGAACTGTGCGCCCGGCTGGGCGTGTCGCGCGGCTCGCTCCGGGAGGCCGTACGGTCGCTCGCGGCGCTCGGCATGCTGGAGTCCCGGCACGGCGCGGGCACGTTCGTCTCAGGGCTGCGGCCCGCGCAGATGCTGGCGGGGTTCGCCGCGACGGTCGACGTACTGCCGCTGGACGGGCTGCTGGAGCTGTACGACGTGCGCAGGGCGCTGGAGTCGCACGCCGCCGCGCTGGCGGCGGCGCGCGCCGACGAGGCGGTCGTCGCGCGGCTGCGGGCGCTCCAGGACCGGCTCGCGCGCACGGAGGACGAGGAGGAACTGCACACCCTGGACCGCGAGTTCCACGCCACCGTGTGCGAGGCCAGCGGCAACGAGACACTGGCGGCGCTCGCCGGGGTGCTGCGCTCGCGCGGCAGGCACTACAGCGTCTACGGCACCCCGGAGGCCGCGCAGGTCCGCGCCCTCAGCGATCTCGGACACGAGGCGCTGATCGACGCGCTGGCCGCGAAGGACCCGGCCGCCGCCTCGGCGGCCATCAGCGCCCACCTCTCCCGCACGGAGAACTGGCTGCGCAGGCTGCGCCCGTCACCGGTGGTACGCGGCACGGACTGAGCCGGTACGGAAAGCCCCGGTACGAGCCGCGGGAGCGGCCCGCGCCCGCGCGTTCCGCGACAGTGGAAACCGCCCGCCCGCCCCGAGCGCCTCCCCGCACCCACGCCGCCACCAGCACCCGACAGCACGCGCGCTCCCTCCGCCCGGGGCTCACGAGCGGCCCGCCCACGGCGCACCCCGAGAGCGGCGCGTGCCGCAGTGCTCCTCCGTGACCCCCTGTACGCCTTCACCACCCTCCCGTCACCCTGGCGCTGTGACCGTTGTCGCCGTACGGGAAAAGAGGACGCGTGGACGGTAAACGTCACTTACCCGGTACCCAGGGGACGAGCCGCGCCACTGCCGCGGCGATGGTGGTGCTGACGAGCCTCACGGTGCTCTTCGCGCTGATCGCGCTCTGGCGGCTGCTGCCGGCGTGAAGCGGAGCGGCGGCGCCCCGACGGCGTCCCCGCCTCAACGGCCGTCCCCATCAGGGAGGTTGACCAGATCTCCGTATACGGCGAGGTCCGGCTCGCCTAGGCTGGGCGCGCGAACAGTCTGGGCGGAGTTTCGGGGGTTTCTTTTCGTGGATCCGGAGATCGCGGCGCTGGCGGGCACGGCGGGGACAACCCTGGTCACCCTGCTGACCACGGAGGCATGGGAGAACGCCAGGGAGCGGTTCGTCGCCCTGTGGCGGCGCGCCCGCCCTGACCGTGCCGACGCCATCGCGGGCGAGCTGGAGGAGTCGCGCGCCGATCTGATCACCGCGCGCGAAGCCGGTGACGAAGAAGCCGAGGCCGAGCTGGGCGCGGAGTGGCAGGGCAGGGTCAGGCGGCTGCTCGCCACCCGTCCCGAGGTCGCCGACGAGCTGCGCCGCCTCCTCTCCGAGCTGTCCCCGGAACCGGAACCCCAGGCGGGCCCCGTCGTCACCCAGCACGCGACGGCCTCCGGCGGCGCCCGCGTCTACCAGGCCGGACGCGACCAGCACATCGGCACGCACCGCGACGGGAACGACAGGAGCGCCGGCGCCCTGTGACCGGACACTACGACGGAAGGGCCGAGGGCGAGGGCCGCGTCTACCAGGCCACCGGCGACCAGCACATCACCGAACACCACCACCACGGCGTCCAGCCGCACGAGGTCTGGACCGGTACGGACTCCGTGCGCCGCCCTGCCGTGGGCCGGGTACCGGCCAGGCTGCGTGACCGTACGGAACTGATGGCGCGCCTGCGCGCCGCTGTCGCGCGGGAGGCGGGCGGCCAGGTCTATGTGCTGCACGGCCTCGGCGGCTGCGGCAAGACGGCGGTCGCCTACGAGGTGTTCCAGCATGCGACGGGCGAGTGCGCCCGCACCGGTCTGTGGGTCAACGCGTCCGACGCCGCCTCTCTGCGCTCCGGAATGCTGGCCGTCGCGGCCGACCGGGGCGCGGGCGACGGCGAGTTGCAGGCCGCGCGCAGCGGGCTGCGCGCGGCGGCCGACATGGTCTGGGACCGTCTCGACGCGTCGGCCGAACCCTGGCTGCTGGTCCTCGACAACGCCGACGACCCCGCCGTGCTGCGCGACGGAAGCTGGCTGCGTACGAGTCCGCGCGGGATCGTCCTGGTCACGTCCCGCCAGGCGGCACCCCGCTGGTGGCCGGGCGCCGATCTGCTCGAACTGGGCGTGCTGCCGCGCGAGGAGGCCGCGCGTGTGCTGTGCGACCTCGCGCCCGAGACCGGCACGGAGGAGGAGGCCGCGGCCATCGCCGACCGTCTCGGGCGCCTGCCGCTGGCCCTGACCCTGGCGGGTGGCTTCCTGGCCCATCAGGTGATCGAGCCGTGGTCCATGTCCGAGTACGGGCGCCACCTCGAAGGGGGCGCGGGGTTCGACGCGATCGAGCTGATCGACCAGGGAGCGGACGCGCTGGGCGGCAACGACTCCCGGCATCTCGTCTCCCGCACCTGGCAGTTCTCCCTGAACGCCCTCGTCGACCAGGGCCTCCCCGAAGCGGTCACCCTGCTCCGCCTCCTCTCCTGCTGGGCCGGCGACCCCCTGCCCGTGTCCCTCCTGACGGGCGCGGAACTGGGCCGGAGCCTCCCCCGTCACCGCGTGGAGGTGGCCCTGCGCGGCCTCCTCGACCACTCCCTCACGTCCCTGACTCCCGGCACCCCGAGGACGCTGCGTACGCACGCGGTGCTGCTGGACAGCGTGGCGCGGGGGGTGCCGGAGGGGGAGCGGGACCAGACGGTCGCCACCGCGGCCCGGCTGCTGCGCGGTGTTCTCCCCGAGCAACCGGAGCGTACGGGCGCGAACCCGTTCCTGGCCCTCCTCGTGCCGCACACGCTCATGCTGCTGCGCAGGGCCGTCAGCTGGCCCTCCGTCGGCCGGGACACCGTCGGGCTGGTGGGCGAGTGCGTGCGACGGCTCGTCGTCGCCCTGCACCGCTCGGGGGACCGCTCGTCGTCGCTCAGCCTCGCGGAGAAGGCGCTGGAGCTGGCCGGTGGGCGTTTCGGGGCCGACCACCCGTGGCTGCTGCGGCTGCGCTACCGGGTGGCACGCTCCCTCTACCGGCTCGGCCGGTACGAGGAGGCCGAGAGCCTGTACCGCGAGCTGCTCGCGGCGGACGAGCGGGTGTTCGGCGAGGCCGGCGGGGAGACCATGGCGGTCTGCGAGGGGCTGGCCCTCACCCTGTGGCAGCGGGGACGCCTGGAAGAAGCGATGCCTCACCTGCGACGCGCCGAGCGAGGGTACGCGGAAGCTCTCGGCCCCATGCACCCGCGCACTCTGCTCGTGCGGACCGTGGAACTGGAGGTCTGTACGGGCGCCGAGCTGGAGGAGGCGGCGGCCAGGGGCCCGGCGCTGCTCGACGACTGCCGTCGCGAGCTGGGCCCCGACCACACCATCACCCTGGTCGCCGAGCTGAACTACGCCCATGCGCTGTACGCCACGGGGCAGCTCGCCGAGGCGCTGCCCCGGGTCCGGGCCGCGTGCGCGGCGTACGAGCGCTCCTACGGGCCGGAGTTCCCCGTCACCCTGTCGGCCCGGACCCTGCTGGGCCTCACGCTCTTCGCGACGGGCGAGCGGGAAGAGGCCATCGCGCACATGGCGGCGGTACTCGAAGGCAGGGAGCGGGTTCTCGGCGCGGAGCATCCCTTCACGGCGATGGCCAGGGAAAAGCTGGCCGAGTACCGCACCTCCTGAGCACTTCACCCGCCACCGCGCCCACCACACGTTTCAACGACGAGAGGGAACACCACCGTGCGCTACCGACTCTTCGGCAGGACCGGACTCCGGGTGTCAGAGCTGTTTCTGGGCGCCATGACGTTCGGGGAGTCCGGTGGGGGCGGGGTCTCGCCGGAGGAGTGCGGGCGCATGGTGGACGTGTACGCGGAGGCGGGCGGCAATGTCGTGGACACCGCCGTCAACTACCGGGACGGGGAGAGCGAGGCCGTCCTCGGCGAGGCGCTCAAGGGGCGCAGGGACCGCTTCGTCGTCGCGACGAAGTACACCGTCACCCGGGACGGCACCGACCCCAACGCTGCGGGCAACCACCGCAAGAACCTCACCCGCTCCCTGGAGACCAGCCTGCGGCAACTGCGCACCGACCACATCGACGTGTACTGGGTCCACATGTGGGACCGGCACACGCCGGTCGAGGAGACGATGCGGGCGCTGGACGACGCCGTACGGGCGGGGAAGATCCTGTACGTGGGGATCTCCGACGCGCCCGCCTGGTTCGTCGCCCGCGCCAACACCTTGGCCGAGTGGCGCGACTGGACGCCCTTCGCCGGGCTCCAGGTTCCCTACAGCCTGCTCAACCGCGACGTCGAGCGCGAACTGCTGCCCATGGCCGAGGCGTTCGGGATGACCGTCGCTGCATGGGGGCCGCTGGGGAGCGGGGTGCTCTCGGGGAAGTACACGCGGCCCGGCGGTCCGGGCGATCCTGGCGAGGGGACCCGCCGCTCCGTCGACTCGGTCAGCGAGCACGAGCACGCCGTGGCGCGGGCTGTCCAGGAGGTCGCCGACGAGCTGGGGGTCACGCCCTCGCAGGCCGCCATCGCCTGGACCAGGGCGCACTCGGCGGCTGTGCACCCCATCGTCGGGGCCCGTACGGTCGGGCAGTTGACGGACAACCTCGGCGCGGCGGAGGTGCGGCTGCCCGAGGACGCGGTGCGGAGGCTGGAGGAGGTCACCGGGTTCCGGCCCGGCTTCCCCTCCGAGTTCATCGAAAGCGCCTCGCCCCATGTGTTCGGCGAGGTGTCGGCACGCCTGGACGGGCGCGCGGACGGGCGTTCCTGACGTCGCGTCAGGCACCGGCCCCGGCCGCCGGCCCCCTCAGCTCATGCGCAGCGCCAGGAAGAAGTCCAGCTTGTCCTCCAGCCGCGACAGATCGCGGCCCGTCAACTGCTCGATCCGCCCCACGCGGTAGCGCAGTGTGTTGACGTGGAGGTGCAGGCGTGAGGCGCAGCGGGTCCAGGAGCCGTCGGCGGAGAGGAACGCCTCCAGGGTGGGGACCAGTTCGGCGCGGTGGCGGCGGTCGTAGTCGTGCAGGGGCGCCAGCAGGCGGGCGGTGAACGCGCGCCGCACGTCGTCCGGCACGAAGGGCAGCAGCAGCACGTGCGAGGCCAGCTCCTCGTGGCCCGCCGCGCAGACCCGCCCCGGCCGCGCGGCGGCGACGCGACGGGCGTGGCGCGCCTCCTCCAGCGCGCCGCGCAGCCCCTCGGCGGAGTGGACGGGCGCGCTGACGCCGAGGGTGAGGCGGCCGTCGTCGCCCAGGCCGCGTTCCATGGTCGCGCGCAGCGCGCCCAGCAGCGCGTCGGCCTCCAGGCCCGTCTCCGCACCGGCCTCCGCGACGGAAGCGGAGCCGGAGCCAGCACCGGAACTGGAACCGGAATCCGTGGCGGGCCCCGACCCCGAGCCGGACCCGGATGCGGACCCCGTCCACCCCTCCCCGTCGCCCTCCCGCAGCCGCCCCGCCTCCCCGCTGAGCGCGGGCAACGGCACCAGCGCCACCGCCTCCTCACCCGTATGGGCGACGGCGATGCGGTCGGACACGTCGGTGCCGTCGGCGCGCGGGTCCACCAGCGTCTCCTCCAGCAGCGACTGGGTGACGGGCCCGCCCGGGACGGCGCTGTCCTCCCACTCGACGCGGGCCACCACGACCTGCCAGTGCGGCGCGGACCCTAGGCCGGGCAGCAGCACGGGCGCCGCGACGCGCAGCCGCGCCGCGATCTCGGCGGGCGGCGCACCCGTCTGGACCAGTTCGAGCACCTCTTGCGCGAGTCTGCGCCGCACCGTGCGCGACGCGTCGCGCCGGTCGCGTTCGACGGCGATGAGCTGGGTGACGCCGTGCAGCAGGTCCAGCCGTTCGGCGGGCCAGTCGCCCGCGTCGGCCTCGACGGCCAGCAGCCAGTCCGAGAGCACCGTCTCGCGCAGGTCGCGGCCCCCGCCGCTGACGGGGAACAGCGAGTACGTGGCGCCCTCGACGGTGACCCGGTGCGGGCCGAGGCGCCCCGTCCGCGCCGCCGCCAGGTGCTCGCCCGCGAGCCGCGCGGAGATGTCCGGGGCCAGCTCGCCCGAGCCCGCGACGGTGCGCCCCGTGGGCGAGAGCACCCAGGCGCGCAGGTCGAGGTCGGTGACGAGGAGGTCCAGGACCACGTCGGGGCCGCCCCCGGCCGGGCCCGAGGACATCAGGCGCCGGTGCCGGTCCACCACGGCGGCCAGATCGCCCGCGCGCTCCGTCGAGACCTGTCGCACGACGTGCTCGGTGATCGTCGCGAAGGCCACGTCCTCGGACACGGAGAACAGCGGCAGCCGGTGCCTGGCACAGGCCGCCACCAGGTCCTCCGGCACCGGGCCCGTCTCGGCCTCGCCCGCCGCGAGCCCGGCGACCCCGGCCGCGCCGAGGATGCGGACGAAGGGCTCGGAGTCCTCGGGCGAGTGGCGCCAGGCCAGACCCGTCAGCACCAGCTCGCCCCCGGAGAGGTAGCGGCTGGGATCGCGCAGGTCGGTGGTCATGACGCCGCGTACGGTGCGGTCCAGCTCGTCCTCGCCGCCGAGGAGGCGGAGGCCGAGGGAGCCGGTCTCCAGGAGTGCGCGCAGCCGCATGGTGGTCGCCGCCGTTCTTTCGGTCAGGATCCGGGTCCGGCCGTGCCCGCGGGTGCGCGGGGCGTGCCCGCGGGGGGTGTGCGGGCCGTGCTCGGTCGTGCTCGGGTCGGATTCGGTACGTGGTCATGGGCGCCCGTGGGAAGCACCCGGTAGGTGGTGGGCGCCCGTGGGGGAGGCGCCCGGTGGTGGCCGGGGCCGGAAGCCCCGTGCCTTCGGCCCTGCCCGCGGCGCGGCGGGGTATCCGTGTGCGCCGTGTTGCCGGTGGAATGCCGCGAGGTTTCTGTTCTCCGGTTTTCGTTCGAATCTACAAGACATGGCCGCTGGCCAGCCAAACGCTTCATGGTTTCGGTGACTGCACCGGGCGGGGCACGGATCGGTGTACTGAGGCGGCATCGCGTGAACAGGACATGAACAGGCCCTCGCGGGCCGACCCGTACCCCCTCCGACCCCACCCCACCCCACCCCGCCCTCACCCCCTCGTACGACGCATCGAGCGAAGTCAGCGAATCGAGAAGAGACACCATGGAGTTCCTGCGCCCCGCCAGTTGGGAGGAGGCGCTCGCCGCGAAGGCCGAGCACCCCACCGCTGTGCCCATCGCGGGCGGTACCGATGTCATGGTCGAGATCAACTTCGACCACCGTCGTCCCGAGTACCTGCTGGACCTGAACCGTATCGCCGAGCTTCGGGAGTGGGAGACCGGCGAGGAACACGTGCGGCTCGGGGCCTCCGTCCCGTACACGCACATCATCGAGCACCTGCGTACCGAGCTGCCGGGGCTCGCCCTCGCGGGCCACACCGTCGGCTCCCCGCAGATCCGCAACCGGGGCAGCGTCGGCGGCAACCTCGGGGCGGCCTCGCCCGCCGGGGACTCGCATCCGGCGCTGCTCGCGGCCGGGACCGAGGTCGAGGCGGTCTCGGTGCGCGGCACCCGCCTCATCCCCGCCGAGGAGTTCTACACGGGGGTCAAGCGCAACGCACTGGCCGACGACGAGCTGATCAGGGCCGTGCACATCAGGAAGGCGGACGGGCCCCAGCAGTTCTCGAAGATCGGCACCCGCAACGCCATGGTCATCGCGGTCTGCGCGTTCGGCATCGCGCTGCACCCGGACACGCGCACCGTGCGGACCGGCGTCGGCTCGGCCGCGCCCACCCCCTTCCGCGCCACGGCGGCCGAGGACTTCCTCAACGCGGCGCTGGAGGAGGGCGGCTTCTGGGACAGCGGGAAGATCATCACTCCGTCGGTCGCGAAGCAGTTCGCCGAGCTGTGCTCGGGGGCCTGCAACCCGATCGACGACGTACGCGGCAGCGCCCGCTACCGCCGCCACGCGGTCGGCGTCATGGCCCGCCGCACGCTCGGCTGGGCCTGGGAGAGCTACCGGGCCACGGGCCCGGCGAACGGCTCGGGAAACGGAACCGGCACCGGAGCCGGAACCGGCGCCCGTACGAGCGGAAACACCAGCGAAGGGGGCGCACAGTGCGCGTGACATTCACCGTCAACGGACGGCGGCACGAGGCGGACGACGTGTGGGAGGGCGAGTCCCTGCTCTACGTCCTGCGCGAGCGCATGGGCCTGCCCGGCTCGAAGAACGCCTGTGAGCAGGGCGAATGCGGCTCCTGTACGGTCCGGCTCGACGGCGAGCCCGTCTGCGCCTGTCTCGTCGCCGCCGGTCAGGTCGAGGGCCGCGAGGTCGTCACCGTCGAAGGGCTCGCGGACTACGCGAAGGCACGTGCACGCGCGGCGGGCGGCTGCGCGAGCGGCGCCTGCGGAAGCGACGCCACCGGCGGCCCCGCCGCAGCGGCCCACCGCACCAGTGCCGCCGCCGAGCAGCGCTGGGAGGCGAAGCCGACCCAGGACGCGGGCGCCGAACTCGCCCCCGTCCAGCAGGCGTTCATCGACGCGGGCGCCGTCCAGTGCGGCTTCTGCACGCCAGGACTCCTCGTCGCGGCCGACGAGCTGATCGAGCGCAACCCGCAGCCGTCCGACGCCGACATCCGCGAGGCGCTCTCGGGCAACCTGTGCCGCTGCACCGGCTACGAGAAGATCCTCGACGCGGTACGGCTGGCCGCGGCACGCGGCGACCACGCCACGACGGAAAAGGCGGTCTGACCATGGCCGGAGCCACCAGGACCCCCACCGAGATCACCCAGGGCAGCACCACGAAGGGCGGCATCGGCGAGTCCACGCTGCGCCCCGACGGCACGCTCAAGGTCACCGGCGAGTTCGCCTACTCGTCCGACCTGTGGCACGAGGACATGCTGTGGGGCTTCACCCTGCGCAGCCCGCACGCCCACGCGCTGATCCGTTCCGTCGACGTGTCCGAGGCGCTGAAGACACCCGGCGTCTACTCGGTGATGACGCACGACGACCTCCCCGCCAAGACCCACTTCGGGCTGGAGATCCACGACCAGCCGGTGCTGGCCAAGGACCGGGTGCGCTACCACGGCGAGGCCGTCGCCATCGTCGCCGCCGACCACCCGGAGACCGCGCGCCGAGCGGCGGCGAAGATCGTCGTGGACTACGAGGAGCTGCCTCCCGTCCACGACGAGCAGAGCGCGACGGGCCCGGACGCGACGCTCCTGCACCCGGGCCGCGACGACCACCACGCGCCCCACTCCCCGCACCCCAACGTCGTCCACCGGCAGCCCGTGAAGTGCGGTGACGTGGCGTCGGCGAAGGCGCGGGCCGACGTGGTCGTGCGGCACGACTACGAAGTGGGCATGCAGGACCAGGCGTTCCTCGGCCCGGAGTCGGGGCTCGCCGTGCCCGCCGAGGACGGCGGTGTCGACCTGTACATCGCCACCCAGTGGCTGCACGTCGACCGCGACCAGCTCGCGCCCGTCCTCGGTCTCCCCGCCGACAAGGTGCGGCTGACGCTCTCGGGCGTCGGCGGCGCCTTCGGGGCCCGCGAGGACCTGTCCATGCAGGCGCACGCGTGCCTGCTGGCGATGGCCACGGGCAAGCCCGTGAAGATCGTCTACAACCGGTACGAGTCGTTCTTCGGGCATGTGCACCGCCACCCCGCCAAGCTCACCTACGAGCACGGCGCCACCAGCGACGGCACGATCCTCTACATGACGGCGCGCATCGTCCTGGACGGCGGCGCCTACGCCTCCTCGTCCCCGGCCGTCGTCGGCAACGCCGCCTCGCTCGCGGTCGGCCCGTACGACATCCCCAACGTCGACGTCGAAGCACTCGCGCTCTACACCAACAACCCGCCCTGCGGGGCCATGCGCGGCTTCGGCGCGGTGCAGGCGTGCTTCGCGTACGAGTCGCAGATGGACCGGCTCGCCGAGGCGCTGGGCATGGACCCCGTCGAGCTGCGCCAGAAGAACGCCATGTCGCAGGGCTCGGTCATGCCCACGGGCCAGGAGGTGGACTCCCCGGCGCCGGTGGCGGAGATCCTGCGCCGCGTCAAGGCCATGCCGCTGCCCCCGGAGAAGCAGTGGGAGAGCGGTTCAGGCGGCTCCGGTGACCCCGGCACGGGCGGTACGACCGTGGATGTGCGGGCGCTGCCGGGCGGCCTGTCCAACACCACGCACGGCGAGGGTGTCGTGCGGGGCGTCGGCTACGCGGTGGGCATCAAGAACGTCGGCTTCTCCGAGGGCTTCGACGACTACTCCACCGCGCGGGTGCGCCTCGAAGTCGTCGGCGGCCGGCCCGTCGCGCTGGTGCACACGGCGATGGCCGAGGTCGGCCAGGGCGGTGTCACCGTGCACGCGCAGATCGCGCGCACCGAACTGGGTGTCACCGACGTCACCATCCACCCCGCGAACACGCAGGTCGGCTCGGCGGGCTCCACCTCCGCTTCCCGGCAGACGTACATGACGGGCGGCGCGGTCAAGAACACCTGCGAGGCCGTGCGCGCGAAGGTGCTGGAGCTGGGGCGGGCCAAGTTCGGCTCGTACCACCCGGCGTGGGCGCGTGCCGAACTCCTCCTTGAGGGCGGGAAGGTCGTCACCGACGGCGGTGAGGTCGTCGCGGACCTGGCCGAGGTGCTGGGCGACACGGCCATCGACCTGGAGCTGGAGTTCCGGCACCGGCCGACCGAGCCGTTCGACCTGAAGACCGGGCAGGGCTTCGGGCACGTGCAGTACAGCTTCGCCGCGCACCGCGCCGTGGTCGAGGTCGACACCGACCTCGGCCTGGTCAAGGTCATCGAACTGGCCTGCGCGCAGGACGTCGGCAAGTCCCTGAACCCGCTGTCCACCGTCGGCCAGATCCAGGGCGGTACGACACAGGGCCTGGGCCTGGCCGTCATGGAGGAGATCGTGGTGGACCCGAGTGCGAAGGTCCGCAACCCCTCCTTCACGGACTATCTGATCCCCACCATCCTCGACACCCCCACCATCCCCGTGGATGTCCTGGAGCTGGCGGACGAGCACGCGCCGTACGGGCTGCGCGGCATCGGCGAGGCCCCGACGCTCTCGTCCACCCCGGCCGTCGTCGCGGCCATACGCGACGCGACGGGCCTGGCGCTGAACCGCGTCCCGGTCCGCCCGGAGCACCTGACGGGCACGTAGTCCCGCCGGCGCGTGGCCGTTCGACGGGCGGGGGCGTTCACAACAGCCGCCCCCGCCCATACCCCCCACCCCACCGTTCGTCTCGGGCCGTCCCCCGGGTCGTGCATCCCAAATCCCCGGCACTCCGCCAGGGGTGCCCCTATGAACCTTGGGAGTCAGCACACCATGACCCACTCGCAAGTGGAGCCGAAGACCTCGGCGGAGGACGCGGGCCCCGGCTCACGCGTCCCCGCAGGACGGTCCTGGCTCGACCGCTACTTCCACATCTCCGACAGAGGCTCGACGCTCGCCCGCGAGGTGCGCGGCGGTGTCACCACCTTCATGGCGATGGCCTACATCGTCCTGCTCAACCCCGTTATCCTCTCCGTCCCCGACGCGAGCAAGGCCACCCTTGACGCGGGCCAGGTCACCACAGCGACGGCGTTCGCCGCCGCGGCCACCACCATCGTCATGGGCCTGCTCGGCAATGTGCCGCTCGCCCTCGCGGCCGGGCTCAGCGTCTCCGCCGTGCTCGCCTTCCAGGTCGCCCCCGAGATGACCTGGGCCAACGCGTTCGGCATGTGCGTCATCTACGGTGCCGTCATCATCCTGCTCGTCGTCACCGGGCTGCGGCGGCTCATCATGGACGCCATCCCGCTGGCGATGAAGCACGCCATCACCATGGGCATCGGCCTGTTCGTCACCCTGATCGGGCTCGTGCAGGCGGGCTTCGTCACCAGCATGCCGGGGCCCGGCGGGCTCGCGGGCGAGAAGCCGATCCAGCTCGGCACGCACGACATGCTCACCGGCTGGCCGGTGCTGTGCTTCGCGGTCACCGTGCTGCTGATCTTCATGCTCCAGGTGCGGCGCGTGCCGGGCGCCATCCTGATCGGCATCGTGGGCGGCACGCTCTTCGCCGCCGCGGTGCACCAGTTCGCCGGGCTGGACAAGAAGGACTGGGGCGGCAGGAATGCGCCCGAGATCACCGGCGGTGTCGTCAGCACCCCCGACTTCGGGCTGTTCGGCAATGTCTCCTTCGACGGCATCGCCGACGTCGGCGCGGTCACGGTGGGCGTCATCGTCTTCACTCTCGTCCTCGCCGGGTTCTTCGACGCCATCGGCACCATCATCGGCATCGGCCAGCAGGCGGACCTCGCCGACAAGGACGGCAAGATGCCGGGGCTCAACAAGGCGCTGGCCATCGATGGCGCGGGCGGCGTCGTCGGCGGCGTCGCCGGGGCCTCCGGGCAGACCGTCTTCGTGGAGTCGACGGCGGGTGTCGGGGACGGAGCGCGTACCGGTCTCGCCAGCGTCGTCACCGGGCTGGGCTTCACCCTGTGCCTGTTCTTCACCCCACTGGCGCAGGTCATCCCGACACAGGTGGCGGCTGCCGCGCTGGTCGTCATCGGTTCGATGATGATGACCAACGCACAGCACATCGACTGGAACGACCCGGCGACCTCCGTCCCGGTCTTCCTGACGACGGTGCTGATGCCGTTCACGTACTCCATCACGGCGGGCATCGCGGCAGGCTGCGTCTCGTACGTCCTCATCAAGGCGGTCCAGGGGAAGTGGCGCGACCCCGGCTGGCTGATGTGGGCACTGGCGGCCGTGTTCCTCGTCTACTTCGCGCTCAGCCCGATCGAGGGCTGGCTGGGCAGGTAACGGGCGGGCCGCGCGGCCGTACGCTCGCTCGTACGAAACGCCCGCCTGTACGACCGCGCGGCCACGAACCCGTCCCCTACACGTTAAGGAGCACCAGATGCTGGACATCGCTGCCGAACTGCACCAGTGGTGCGAGGAGGGGCGCGACTTCGCGGTCGCCACGGTCGTGGCCGTGGGCGGCAGTGCGCCCCGGCAGCCGGGTGCGGCGCTCGCCGTCGACGCGGCGGGCGAGGCGGTCGGCAGCGTGTCGGGCGGCTGCGTGGAGGGCGCGGTCTACGAACTGTGCCGGCAGGCGCTGGCCGAGGACACCGTCGTGTCCGAGCGCTTCGGATACAGCGACGAGGACGCGTTCGCCGTCGGCCTGACCTGCGGCGGCGTCATCGACATCCTGGTCACGCCGGTACGGGCCGACAGCGCGCGGCGCGCCACCTTCGCCGCCGCGCTCGGCGCGGCGGCGCGCGGGGAGAGCGCGGCCGTGGCCCGCGTCGTGGAGGGCCCGGACGACCTGCTGGGCGGAGCGCTGCACGTACGCGCCGATGGCACGGTGTCCGGCACCCTTGGCGGCCACCCCGCGCTGGACGCCACGGCGGCGGCCGAGGCCCGCGCCCTGCTCGACGCGGGGCGCACGGCGACCGTCGCGATCGGCGCGGAGGGCAGCCGCTGCGGCAGCCCCCTGACGCTGCTGGTCGAGTCGAGCGTGCCGCCGCCGCTGATGCTGGTGTACGGCGCGATCGACTTCGCCGCCGCGCTCGTGCGCGCCGGGCGCTTCCTCGGCTACCGCGTCACGGTGTGCGACGCGCGCCCCGTCTTCGCGACGGCGGCCCGCTTCCCGGAGGCCGACGAGGTCGTCGTCGACTGGCCGCACCGCCATCTGGAGGAGCGTGCCGCCGCGGGGGGTCTCGACGGGCGCACGGTGGTCTGCGTCCTCACGCACGACGCGAAGTTCGATGTGCCGCTGCTGGAGCGGGCGCTGCGGCAGCCCGTCGCGTACGTCGGCGCGATGGGCTCGCGGCGTACTCACGAGGACCGGCTCGGGCGGCTGCGCGAGGCGGGGCTGACGGAGATCGAGCTGTCCCGCCTGCACTCGCCGATCGGCCTCGACCTGGGGGCGCGTACGCCCGAGGAGACGGCGCTGTCGATCGCCTCCGAGATCGTCGCCGTCCGCCGCGGCGGCTCGGGCACCTCCCTCACGGGCGCGCACACCCCCATCCACCACGACGTGACGACGCTGCCGGGGCGCATCGGCTCGGTGGCGTGACGGTACGTCAACCTCCGTTACGCGTAGGGGAGTTGACGGTGCGTTGGCCGAGAAGGGGGGTGCGTGTGGTGCGTCCCCCTTGCTACGTTCCGCGCATCGGCCGGAACGGCCGGTCGACCACACGGGGGTGGTACGCGTGTCGTTCGAGGACGAATGGGCGCAGATCAAGTCCGGTACGGGGCCGGACACGAACGCGGGCACGGGCGGGCGGAATGAGCGGGAGCCCGTGGGGATGCGGCTCAACCAGGCTCCTCCCAGCGGAGGGCCACCGCCCAAGGGTGACCTGACGGTAGATCAGAAAGAGCTGGCGGCGATCGGGGATGCCGCCTTCAAGCTCCACAACGACCTGGACAAGGACGGCGACCACGCCCGCGCCAGCAGCCTCAAGGCGGGCGGGGAACTGGCGAAGGACTTCGCCGTCGGCGGCGCGCTCGAATACGTGGCGACGCGCTGGATCGACCAACTGCGCAACGTACTCGACGCGTGCGCCCACATCTCCAACCACCTGGACTACACGAAGCACGTCCACAAGGACCGGGACGGCTATCTCGGCACCGTCATCAGCCAGATCTCCTCCTTGGAGGACGGCTTCGACAAGGGGGCCGACCGCTGATGGACCTCAGCGCGTTACGCGACGGCGAGATCAAGAAGCTCGACGCGGCCATCACCGACTGGGAAGAGATGGTGCGCAAGCTGGAGAAGCTCAAGAAGCGCGCCGAGGACGAGCTGGACGCCAAGGCGAAGAAGGCGACCTGGTCGGGCCTCAACGCCACGGTCACGAAGGAGTTCGTCACCAAGACGGCGGCCGAGTTCGGCGACGCGGTCTCCCAGGCGACCTCGGTCCACAACATCCTCAAGGACGCGCGGGGCGAGATTTTCGGCTACCAGAACGACCTGCTGGACGCGCTGGACCGGGCCAAGAAGAAGGGCATCGCGGTCGAGGACATCGGCGAGGGCGCGTTCCTCGTCAGACCGCTGACGGACAAGGGCGAGGACCCGCCCACGACCGCCGAGCTGGAGGCCGTCAAGACCGAGGTCACGGGCTTCCTGGACAAGGCCACCACATCCGACGACGACGCGGCGAAGGCCCTGCGCAAGCTGGCCGACCTCTCGAAGACCGGCTTCGCCGACGCACCCGTCATCAAGGACCGCGACCACGCGCTCGCGGACCTGAGACGGGCGGCGATCCGGCACCGCGGCATCGAGCTGGAGAAGCAGTACAAGAAGGACACGAGGTGGCCGTACGAGTGGGACGAGAACGGCGAGCACCCGAGGTGGGGGGACTCGGAGTACGTCGGCCAGGTCGGATGGGCGGAGCGGGACCTGATGAAGAGCAGACCGCTGGAGGGCACCGCCTATCTGAAGATCTCGGAGTGGGCGTCGAAGACGGCGGAGGAAGAGGCAGCGCAGAACCCGAACCTCGACAAGAACGCCTTCCGTCACGCGATCTGGCAGGCCAAACTGACCTACCTCATGGGAGAGGACAAGGCGAAGCTCTGGGCCGACGCGCACGAGGCGTACCACCCGAAATCGGCACACCCGGACCACATGGCGGACCTGGTCAACAACGAATACGGCAGAAACCTCGGCCGTCAGACGGAGAACGAGGGCCCGGCGAAACCGATCACCCCGGGTGGCCCGAGCGCTGATGCGCAGGCCGAGGAGCGCATCCTGGACGAAGCCCGCCGCTACGCGCAGTCGGACGACTACGCACACGAGGACCACTTCAATGACTTCGACTGACGACGCACCGGCCACCGACGCTTCCCGCGCCAGGAGGTGGCTGCGCCCTCTGGGCATCGCGGTGGGCGGGGTCACGGTCGCGGTCGTCGCGCTCGGCGTCATCGTGTACTTCGGCTTCCTCGGCGGCCCACCGCCCGACGTGGACGAGTCCGACCTCACCGGGGTCTGGAAGGGCGACCAGGGCGGCGAGATGCACTTCCGCGAGGACGGCGGGTTCAGCGCGACGAACATCAGCCTCGGGGCGGACTGCGCGCCCGGCGAGGGCGCCCCGGCGGAGGGCGCGCGCATCTCGGGAACGGGCACCTGGAAGCTGGAGGACTTCCCCGACGAAGGGCCCGGCGCGGACATCGCGTTCAGACCCGACAGCGGGCGGGTGGAGAAGTGCCGGATGCGGGCGTCCTTCCCTGACCCGGATACGCCCTCGAAGCTCTATCTCATGCACGAGATCGGCGGCCACGAGGTCTACAAGCGCAAGTAGACGCGCCCCACGGAGAGGCCCCGCACATGCCGGACCCGAACCCGGACCCGGACCCGGACCCGGACCCGAACCCGGATCCGGGCCGGGGCCCGGTCGCCGCCCCCTCTCAGGGAGCGGTGCTGGTGGCGTCCACATCTGTGATGGCCGCGTCGGGGTGTCGCACCCCCGTCAGCACCTGGTCCTGCCCGGTGTCGCCGAGGAGGTGGCGGCGGAAGAAGGCGCCGAGGTATGTGGTGGCGACATGGCGCTGCTGCGGTTCGGTGAGCTGTCTGGTCGGCGCCGCGTCCTCGCGGTCGGTGCACTGCCCGGGGTGTCCTTTCACCGGTGTGGCGTCGTCGAAGGCCGCGACCTGACGGCTCTGAGGCGACCACTGCGTGTTGAAGTAGTTGTGGTTCGCCCCGTGGATCGCGAACCGGTAGAAGCCGCTGCGGTTCCCCTTGGCCGCGTCGGCCGCGAACGAGAACGCCTCACCGCCGACCTGCCCGTCGCATGTTCCCCGGAAGACGGCGAAGGGAGTCTTGGTGATCGTGTACGGGGACATGTCCTCCGTCATCACGTTGTAGGCGGGTGCCACTGCCGCCACCGCCTTGACGTCGACGCCCTTGGGCCACTGCCTCCGATGGCTGTCGGCCGCCTGCCAGGTGGCTCCGGCCCCTGCCCTGGAGTGCCCCATGATCCCCACGTTGCCCATGTCCACGTGGTGGGCGAAGCCGACGTGTCGTGCCGCTCCGGTCGCCGGGTCGACGAACTTCCCGGCCAGCTCGCCCTTGCCCTTGGAGCTGAGCTCCTGCCACATGCGCAGATGCCGGTTGATGACATCCGCCCGCGCGGCAGCGTTGTCATCCCCCGACAGAGGGGAGGCGTTGATGCCGTTGGCGCCGACCGAGGCCACGACGAACCCCTGAGCGGCCAACTCGCGGGCCACGTAGTCATATCCGCGTTCGCTGGGCAGGGCGGGTGTTCCCTTCGCACACGGCCAGGCGAACAGCTTGGCGCTGGCGGCTTCGTACGCGGCATCGTCCCCGCTGGCTTCGGCGGCGGTGCGTGCCGCGTCCGCCTTCCGGTCGGCGCAGGTCTCGTGCCAGCCGTGCAGCATCACGATCAGTGGATGCCGCCCCGTGCCCAGGTTGGCGGGGTAGTGCACCACGCCGCTCAGCTCGGCCGGCTCACCTGTCTGTGGCAGCTTCCATGCCTCGTCGCCCAAGTCGTAGCGGACCGTTCTCGTGGCCCCGGACGAAGGGCCCGTGCTCCGTTCCGTCGCCTCGTTCGGCGCCGCGGCGCCGGTTGCAGCGGTATACGTGAAGGCCGCTGCTGCCGCGGACAGCACCGCCGCCGACAGGCCCAGCAGACGGGCCGAAGCCCTCGTGCGCTTGTGTCGCTTCATCATGTCTCTCTCGGTGAGTGCGGGTGAGTACGGGGCCGGGCCCGGGTGAAGGTGAAGGCCGTCCTCAGCGGGCGGCGGCGACAGCTCCGACTTTCCGCATGATCTTCCTCAGGTCTCACATCCGACGGCGACGTGTCCCGCGCATGCTGGACACGCACGTCCCCACCAGGGCGGAACATCTCCTACGCCTTGACAGACGCGCGGACCTGACCGAGGTTGCAGGCCGCGACCCGACATCCCCACGGCCGAGGACGTGGTCCAGGAAGTCTTCGCGGCCCTCTACCGACGTCACGGCAGCACGCTCGACAACATCGCCGACCCCGTGGCCTGCACCCGCCCCTTCCCCACCGGGCGAGTCACCCGGACCTGGAGCACCGTAGAGCGGCTGTGGCTGTGGCTGCGGCTGCCGGGCGGCGGTCAGAGGGTGGTGAGCGCGCGCAGCCTGTCGGCTCGTGAGCGGCGCACGACGTCGGCCTGCGGGGCCAGGAGGTCGAATCCGTGCGGGCAGCCCGGGTGGACGTGCAGTTCGACGGGGGTTCCCGCCGTGGCCATGCGCCGGGCGTACTCCATGGACTCGTCGCGGAAGATGTCCAGCTCGCCCACCTCCACGTAGGCGGGAGGCAGTCCGGACACGTCGTGTGCGCGGGCGGGAGCGGCGGTGGCGGGAACACCGGGAACCCCGCGAGACCCGGGGCCGCCGGGGCCTTCCGCGGTGTCGCCGAGAACGGCCTGCCAGCGGGTGTGGTTGTCGTCGTAGGACGAGCCGACGAACGGGGCCAGGGCCGCTTCGGGCTCGGTCGTGCGGTCGTCCAGCATCGGGTAGACCAGGATCTGCTTGGCGATTGCCGGACCGCTCCGCTCCCGTGCCAGCAGCGCCGCGGCAGCCGCGAGACCGCCACCGCCGCTGTCTCCCATCAAGGCGATCCTGCGGCTGTCGACGCCCAGCTCACCGGCGTGCGCTGCCAGCCATACGAGGCCCGCGTAACTGTCCTCGACGGGGGTGGGGTGCGGGTGTTCCGGGGCGCGACGGTAGTCGACGGCCAGCGCGGGCACCCCGCTGTCGGCCACGTAGGCGGCGACCACCTTGTCGTAGAGGTCCACCGTTCCGGCGATCATTCCGCCACCGTGCAGATACACCACCGCCGGTCCGGCCGCGCCGGTGGTGTGGCCTGCGGGGGTGTACCAGCGTGCCGGTACGGTGGCGCCGTCGTGGGAGGTGACGTGGTGGGTGGCCCGCGCGACATCGGTGTGCTCGGGCGGCAGCGCGAGCAGCTGGGCCATCGACTCCTCGGTGATGGCGCGCAGGGTCTTCCAGTCGCCCCGGGCGGCGGGCCGGGGCGGGCGGAATCCACCGTCCGCGCCGGCCGTAAGGGCTTCCAGGATCTGGGGGTCGAGAGCGCGGGCCACCATGGAACTCTTCTCGTGTCGTTCGGGGCGGCGGCGGGCACCGGCAGGTCCTGGGACGGTTTCACCGGGTCCGCCGCGTGGCTGTCAGCGGGTTTCCGCCACGGTAACGCGGGGATGTCCTCGGTCTTCCCGGTGGCGTCGGCCCGTCCCTGACGTATCGCCCGCGCCCTCCTAGGCTTCCGCCGTGGACGAGAGCACAGACATGGACGTCAGCACACAAGACACGAGCGCCCAGGACACCAGCACACAGCGCATACGGATCAGACCGGGCGGCCCTTCCGACGCGGAGGCCGTTCTCGGCATGCTCGACGGCGCCGTGGCGTGGATGAACGCGCGGGGCAACACCGAGCAGTGGGGCACGACACCGTACTCGCGGAGGCCGGGCGGGGCGGCACGGGTGGAGCGGTACACGGCCGAGGACGACCCGTACATCGCGGAGCTGTCCGGGGCTCCCGTCGGCGCCCTGATCCTGGGTACCGGGCCCAGCCCGCACATGCCGATCGCCCCGGCCGGGGAACCCGAGCGCTATGTGCGCCTGCTGGTCTCCGACCGGCGGCACGCCGGTCTGGGCATCGGTGCCGCGCTGCTGGCCCGCGCCGTGGAGGAGGCCCGCCGGGCGGGTGTCGGCCTGCTGCGGGTGGACTGCTGGGCGGGCGGCGGAGGCGAACTCGTCGCGTTCTACGAACGCAACGGCTTCACCCCCACCGCCCGCTTCCTGGCCGGAGACGCGGGCACCTGGCCGGGCCAGGTACTGGCCCGGCGCGTCGACGGGACGCACACATGTGACGAGGGGGAGGCTCACGGGCGGTCTCCCGCGAGGGGCGGGGCGGGGAAGCCCGCGGCGTAGGACCAGATGTGGGGGAGGCCCTCCAGGTGGCCGGCGATCTGTACTCCCACTGGCGTCCGCACCGGTAACCGCCGTGTCGCGCACAGGAGTTCACGGCGGGACCGTTCCAGTTCCCGTACCGCCCCGTGCCCCCATCGCACCGCCATGGCCAACCGGGCGCGGGTCAGCGCGCGACCCGCGCGGCGCAGGTGGGGCGCGGCCGTGGGGGCGCCGCGGCCGAGGGCTTCGATGCGGGTGCGCAGCAGGCACAGGTCGTACCAGAAGGTGTACGAGACCTCGGCCAGCCACACCTGGTGCCCGAGCGCCCGGAGGGCGGGTCGTACGAGGTGGTGGTGAGGGACGTGCATGGCGGGTTTTCCTTCCTGAGTGCGACGGGGCGCGGACGGGGGTGACGGGGCGGGCGGGCGGGGCTCAGCCCGTCGGATCGGGCCCCGGTCTCGGCCCGCCACCCCCACAACCCGGGCCCGCCCCCGCCCCCTCCTCCCGCAGCCCGAACCTCCCGTGCAGCCACCGCAGGGGCCGCGGCGCCCACCAGTTGGCCCGCCCCGCGAGCCGCATCGCGGCCGGTACGAGCACGGCACGTACGAGCGTGGCGTCCACGACCACCGCCAGCGCGAGGCCGAAGCCCAGCAGCTTCAGCAGGGTGATCCCCGACGTGGCCAGGGCCGCCATCGCGATGGCCACGGCCAGCGCCGCCACCGTCACCAGCCGACCGGTCTGCTCGATGCCGCGCTCCACGGCGAGCCGGTTGTCGTCCGTGCGGCGGTACTCCTCCTGGATGCGGGAGAGCAGGAACACCTCGTAGTCCATGGACAGTCCGAAGGCCACGCAGAACACGAGCAGCAGCATGCAGGCGTCCACCGTGCCGGTCTGCGCGGACACCCCCAGCGCACCGGCCGCGTGGCCGTCCTGGAAGACCCACACCACCGCGCCGAAGCACGCGCCCAGGCTCAGCGCCCCCACCAGGACCGCCTTCACCGGGATCAGCACGCTGCCGGTGAAGAGGAACAGCAGGAGTGCCGTTGCCGTGCCGATCAGGGCCGCGGCGGTGCCCAGCGCGTCGCGCAACTCCCGCTGCGTGTCCGCGAACCGGGCCGCGTCGCCGCCGACCCACGCGGTGTGCGCGACGGGCGTGTCCCGCACCTCGCGTACGGTGTCGGCCGCCGTCTCCGACTCCGGCGTCGCGTCGACGTGCAGCGACAGCCACGCCCCCTCGGCCCCCGGTCCGGACCCGGACCCGGAGCGGCCCTCGGCGGTGCGCCGCCCCTCCCGGTACCGGTCACCCGTGCTCGCGGCCACCTCCGTGACGGCACCGGCCGTCGACAACCGCCGCGCGTAGTCGCCGAGTTCACCCTCGCCCGGCCCCTCGTCCGCGCCCTTGCCCGCCGCCTCCAGGTGGGGGAGGACCACGACGGCCGTCGTCCCCGACGCGCCCGTGAACCCGTCCTTGATCTCCTCCGCGACGGCGTGGGACTCGGCGGACCTCGGCAGCGTCCGCTCGTCGATCGGGCCCAGCGTGAGGTGTGCGACGGGCGTCGCGAGGAGGCAGAGGACGGCGAGCGCCGCCGCACCCCACGCGACGGGCCTGCGGCACACGGCCCGCGCCGCACGGCGCCAGCCGGGGCTGGACTCCCAGGGGTCCCCGCCGGAACCGGCGCCGCCGCCCCGTGGCAGCAGCCGCGCGGCCGGGTCCCAACGCTCCAGATACGGCCCCAGAAGCAGTAGCAGCGCCGGGAGGAGGATCAGCGCGACGAGCCCGGCGCACACCGTCACGACGATGCCCGCGCACGCCATCGAACGCAGGAAGCCGACGGGAAAGACGAACAGTGCCGCCATCGCGAGCGCGATCGTCGCGACCGAGAAGCCGACGGCCCGGCCCGCCGTGCGCAGGCACACGGCCACGGCGTCCGGCGGCGCGAGGCCCTGGGCGGTCTCGTGCCGGTAGCGGGTCAGGAGGAACAGGCAGTAGTCGACGGCGAGGCCGAACCCGAGCGCGGTGGTGAGGTTCGCGGAGAAGACGGAGAGGGACATGGCCGAGGACAGCGGCCTGAGCAGCGCCAGCGTGACGACCGAGGCGACGGCGGCCACGACCACGGGCAGAAAGGCCGCGACGAGAGAGCGGAAGGCGAAGACGAGGACGAGGAACACCAGGGGTGCGGTGAGGAGTTCGGCCCGTACGAGATCGTGCTCGCTGCCGTCGGTCGACTGGACGGCCGTCCACGCCGTGCCCGTCGCCCCCACCTTCAACCCGCCCTGTTTGCCGGTGAGTTGAGGGACGAGAGTGCGCGCCGTCTCCGTGCGTTCGGCGTCGGATCCTGACAGTACGGCGGTGGCGAGCGCGGCGTCGCCGTCGTCGGCGCGCTGGGTGCGGTCGCCCGTCGTCCAGTACGAGTGCGCCGACAGCACTCCGGGCGCGTCCCGCAGCCGCTCCGTCAGCTTCCGCCCGTCCCGTACGGCGCCGGGAGCGTCCACCCCGCGCCCGCCCTTGCCCGTGCGGGCGAGGAGCGTCAGGTGCGGCGGCCCCGCGTGGAAGCGCTCGGCCACGTGGGACTCGGCGCGTACGGCCTCCGTGCCCGACGCGTCGAAGCCCCCGCTGACGAGCTTGTCCCAGGTACCGCCCGCCACCAGCGCGCACAGCACGGTGACCACGGCCACCATCCCCGCGACGCCCCACGCCCGCCGCCGCGCCCCACGCGCCGCCCTGCCGTCAGGGCGCACGGCGCCGCGCCTTGCCCGTCCCGGCGTACGGGGAACGCCGTATCGCGCGGCGAGCGGCCGTGCGGCGAGCGGCTCCCGTACGGGAGCCGCGACGAGCGGCGGGCGAAGAACAACGGTTCATGGAGCCTGCGTTGCCGGTCGCGGACGACGGGATGCGCGAAGTCCCCCGTACGGGAGGCGCGACGGCGGCGTAAACCCCCCGATGGGGTGCTGACGGCCCGTCGTCGCGCGGTCACTCGACCGGTCGGCTACTGCCAGGTGCCGGTGGGTCCGGGGCCGGGCTGAGGAAGGGGCACCGCGTCGACGGGGACGACCACCACGCTGGTGAGCTTGTCGGCGAACGTCTGGTTCTTCTCGTCCCACAGGGGCCACCACCACCCGAGCCCGAAAACCGCGTAGTTGAGGCACTGGAGCAGTCGGCGGCCGAGCGCGAGACCGATGCCGAGCGGCTGCCGCACGTTGCGCTCGCGCACGGCCCGGATGCCGAGCACCCCCTTGCCCACCGTCTGCCCGGTCAGGCCCTCGCGCATCAACTGGAAGACCACGGCGACGATCATCGCCAGGATCCCCAGCCAGGACAGGATGCTCGCGACGACCTCGCTGCTCTCGCCCGAGCTTTCCCCGATGCCGATGGCGATGCCCATCAGCAGCCACATCGGCCCGAAGTTGATCGCCACGTCGAGCAGGAACGCGCCCGCACGCTGCCCCCAGCCCGCACGCGGAGGGAGCGGCGGCGCGAACGCGGACGCGTACGGGAGTCCGGGCTGGGGTGGCATGGCGTAGGGGCTCCCGTTCGCCCCGTACGGCTGCTGCTGGGGCGGGTAGCCGTATGGCGACTGGGGCGGCGGGCCGGGGTGGCTCACTGCGAACACTCCTCGTGGACATCCCGTGAGAGGGAGCTTTGCTGTCGGCGTCACAGGCTATGAGGCCCGTCGCCGACCTCCGTCGACGGGCGGTCAGCGGACCGAGATCTCCGCCCACACCGTCTTGCCGGGCGTCGTGGGCCCGGCCGTCGTGACGGCCCACCGGTCCGCGAGCCGCGCGACGAGATACAGCCCGCGCCCGCTCTCCGCGTCGGGCCCTGTGACCCTGCACGACGGCCGACGCTCGCCCCTCGTGTCCGTCACCTCGACGCGGATGTGGTCCTCCGTCGTGAACAGACAGAGCTGGAAGTCCCGCCCGGGAACGTGCCCGTGGCGCACCGCGTTGGCGGTCAGCTCACCCGCGATCAGGGTGACGGTGTCGTTGATCTCCGACCCCTGCGGATACCCCCACCCGTCGAGCCGCCGCGTCACGAGCCTGCGCGCGAGACGCGCTCCGCGCGGGGTGGACGTGAAACGCATGGCGAAACGTTCCTTGACTACGGAGAGTTCAGGTTCTGGCCCGCATTCCGAATTCCGGAAGGAAATTGGTGCTTGATTTTCGGTCGTCATGGCCCCGAGCCTGTAGTCCCGTGCATAGCCTGACCAGGAATTCAGGGCGGACGAAGGCGCTTCGTACCCCCCAAGCGCGTTTCTTGGCCGGACTGACGGTCGTTACGCGGTGTGAAGGTGACGCCAACGAATCACGGAGGTACGGAGATGACGCAATCCGAGCGACCGGAACCGCCGGACGGAGACGGCTCCGCCGCCTTTCTGCGGTGCTTCGGCAAGCAGATGAAGCTGTTCCGCGAACGCGCGGGCCTGACTCAGCCTGAGTTGGGCGACAAGGTGGGTTACGGCGGTGACCATGTGGCCTCCGTGGAAAGGGGACGCCGCATCCCGAAGCCGGAGATGATCGACGCGGTCGACAGCGTCGCCAAGGCGGGCGGCGTGCTCAGCGCGATGAAGGAAGAGGTCGCGCGTGCGCGGTACCCCGCGTTCTTCCGTGACGCGGCGCGGCTGGAGATGCAGGCCGTTGAGCTGAGTGTCTACAGCAGCCAGGCCGTTCCGGGATTGCTCCAGACCGAGGAGTACGCACGGGCGGTTCTCACCATGCGACGGCCGTTGCTGGACGAGGAGACTGTTGAGCAGCGGCTCGCTGCGCGATTGGAGCGCCAGGAATTGATCGACCGGCGCCCAGCTCCCGTGCTGAGCTTTGTGATCGAGGAATCGGTATTACGTCGCCCGATCGGTGGGAAGCAGTCGCTGCGTGGGCAACTGGCACAGTTGCTTTCGATCGGACAAAAGCGCAACGTGGAGATCCAGGTCATGCCCACCGATCGCGAGGACCATGCCGGTCTGGACGGAGCGTTCAGCTTGCTCAGTCCGAAGGGGGGCGAACAAGTCGCGTATATCGAAGGTCAGGGACGCAGTTCGACGGTCACTGCCCGGGAAGAAGTCCGCGCCATCGCCGCACGGTATGGGATCATCCGTGCACAGGCACTCACTCCGCGTGAGTCGTTGGCCTTCATCGAGAGATTGCTGGGAGAACTATGAGCGTCGAAGAGACGGTCGCAGCCGGACGTGAACTGGCGTGGTTCAAGTCGAGCTACAGCGGTGG
Source organism: Streptomyces sp. NPDC054796 (assembly GCF_053611545.1). NCBI lineage: Bacteria > Bacillati > Actinomycetota > Actinomycetes > Kitasatosporales > Streptomycetaceae > Streptomyces > Streptomyces sp. NPDC054796. The sequence continues at coordinate 230,762 of NZ_JBSHAO010000004.1, forward strand.
CGATGGCGGCCAGTGCCTCGAAGTCGCCGTTGAGTGGAAGAAGTCCAGCTACAGCGGCTCGGAAGGCGGCGAGTGCGTAGAGGTCGCCAACTGTCCCGGGACGGTTCATGTGCGGGACTCGAAGGACACGACGGGACCGGTGCTGTCCTTCGGCCCGGCCCGTTGGGCGGACTTCGTCACGTACGCGACGCATCGCTGACGTCTCACGGGCCGGGTCCTCTGGGGCTCGGCCCGTGTTCCTTCGTTGAGGGAGTTGGTAGAGCTATGGGCGTTGGAGATGCGGCCTTAGCAGGGCGCGAGCTGGCGTGGTTCAAGTCGAGTTACAGCGGTGCTCAAGGCGGGGACTGCGTTGAGGTTGCCGTCGAGTGGCGGAAGTCGAGCTACAGCGACGGTGAGGGTGGCCAGTGCGTCGAAGTCGCTGTCGAGTGGCGGAAGTCCAGCCACAGCAGCGGTGAGGGCGGGGAGTGCGTCGAGGTCGCCAACTGTCCTGGAACGGTTCATGTGCGGGATTCGAAGGACGCGGCTGGTCCGGTGCTGTCCTTCGGTTCGGCTCGTTGGGCGGACTTCGTCGCGTACGCCACGCACCGCTGACACGTGGCGGTCCGCATGAACGCCGTTGCCGTGCGACAGGCGGTCCCGGCCGACAGTGAGGTCTGCTTCCAGCTCCACAAGGCAGCCATGGGCGACTACGTCGCGGCGATCTGGGGCTGGGACGACGGCGAGCAACGCGTCTACCACGAGCGCGGGTTCGACCCCGGTCGATGGCAGGTCATCACCGTCGACGGGGCCGACGCGGGCATATTGGTCGTCGAGTACCGCGCGACCGAGGTCTACCTGGGGCGGATCGAACTCCATCCCCGCTACCAGGGGCGAGGCATCGGTGCCGGGCTGATCCGGTCCCTGATCGAAACCGCGGCCCAGCGGCGCCAACACCTCATCCTCGACGTGCTCGCGGTCAATGCCCGTGCCCATGCCTTCTACCAGCGGCACGGCTTCCGGGAGGTGGCCCGGCACGGGGAGGACAACAGGAAGATCCGCATGCGCTTCACTCACCAGCAGACCAACGAGTGAAGGCCGCTCAATCGCGGGCCTGGGCTCCCGGGCCCGGACCCGGCGCCCCCGTCGAGGCGATGACGCGGCCCGGTTCGTCGAGCCACACGTGCTGGCCGTCAGGGGTGACCGTGATTCCGGCGCGGTCGCGTGGGGGGCTGCCGTGGCGCGTCCAGGTCTGCCACGCCTGGAGGGCTTCGTCCCACAGGCGCCGGGGCCCGTACTGGGCGATGACGTACTCGTGCTGGCCGGGCACATAGTCGGCGGCGGCCCAGGAGGAGCGGTCGTCCGCGAGCAGCCACCACGTCACCTCGTCGCTGCCGTCCCGGGCCTCGATCTCCACGTGCCACGCGTCGGGCAGGAAGAGGCCGATCCAGAACTGTGCGTCGGCGTCGCGGGCGATCTCCAGCGGGTCGACGGTCGTCCGCGTCTCCACCGCGTCCGCCTGGTGGTGGAGGAAGTCGCTCAGGAAGCCGCGTGGCGGCCGGGCGGTGCGCGAGCGCATGAAGGCCGGGTAGCCGGAGAAGCGGCCGTGTGCTTCGCCGTCGGAGACATCGAGCGCGGCGAACGAGTGGGAGAAGAAGCTCCCGCCCCAGGGTGCGACGATCCGGCCGCGAGGGGCCTGCTCGACCCAGGCGTACGGGATCTCCGGCACCGTGTAACCGGCGATGATCCGGTCGTACGGCGCACCGTGCGGCCATCCGGCCACTCCGTCACCGCACACGATGCGTGGGCTGTACCCGGCGCTCTGTACGTTCTTCACTGCCTGCTCGACCAGTACGGGATCCACGTCGAGGGCGGTGACGTTGCCGGAGCCGAGCCGGTGCGCGAGCCATGCGGCTTGCAGGCCGGTGCCCGCGCCCACGTCCAGCACCCGGTGTCCGTCGGCGACCTGGAGGAGGCCGAGCATCTCCAGCATCATCGACGGCATCGAGCTGGAGGAGGTCGGCAGCCGGTACTCCCCTTCCTCCGTGGGGCGGCCGTCGTTGACCTGGGTGGTCAGCGGCAGGTCACCGTAGACGGCCGTCAGCCACGCGTCCGGGCTCGCGTCGCGGGAGACGGTCCCGTGGGGCGTCTCGACGGTGTCGGGCAGGAACAACTCCCGCCGCACGGCGGCGACGCTCTCCTCCCACCCCTGAAGGGGCGCGCCCTTGTTCCGGAGGATCTCCAGCAGCCGCTCAGGGTCCGACACCGGCCCGCGACCCCCTTACTTCTTCTCTTGTGGGACGGGCTTGCTCCGGCCCGCGAGGGCGTCGGCCCAGCCGCCCTGGATCATGGTCTGGAAGCGCCATTCTCCGCCTTGCCTCACCAGGACATCGGCGTACCGCATCCGTTGCGTGCTGTCCCCCACCGTCATCGTGGAGTCCGTGAAGACGACGGCGAGGCTGGCGGAGAGGAAGTGCGGGGTGCGTTCGGAGGTGAAGTGGACCTCCTCGTCGGCGCTTTCGGCCATGACGCCCGTCATGGTGCGCACGTACTCCGCGCGGTCCCACTGGCCCGTCCACGCCTCGCCGTCGGCGCCATCGGTCACCAGGTTCATGGGGAAGACCGCCATGTCCGCCATCTCCTCGACCTCGCCCCGCGCCGCGAGCGCGTCAAAGCGCGCGAACCACTCGTCCAGCGAGCGGCGGTCCTCTTCGGTCGGGGAGTACGGGGTGGTGGTGTCCTGCATCAGCGCCTCCAAGGGGGCGTCCGGGTGCGATTGGTCAAGTTTGACTAATCGCTTCAACGTAATACCCGCCTCGTCATTGGTCAAACTTGATTAATCGCGCGGCGGGAGAGCGACGGTGAGGTCCAGTTCCACGCGCTGTGCGGGGAAGCCGAGCTGGGCGACGCCCAGCAGCGTGCTGGCCGTCGTGAACGCGCCCGCCAGCGGCGACGCGTTGAGCCGGTTCCACACGGCGGCCAGGACCGGCCGGTCGTCGCTGACCACGTAGATGACGGACCGTACGACCTGCTCGGGGGACGCGCCGACCGCGGCGAGTGCGGTGAGCGCGTTCGCCGCCACCTGGTCGGCCTGCGCCTCGGGGTCGTCGGGTGCGACGACGTTGCCGTCCGCGTCAAGGGGGCACTGTCCGGCGAGGTATGCCGTCCGGCCCGTCTCCACGACGGTGATGTGGTGGTAGCCGGGGGTCGCGTGCAGCTCGGAGGGGTTGATGCGGGTGATCGGTGCGGTGGAGTCCGTGGAGTTCATGGGGGCAGCCTCCACGAACGGTCTCGTCGGCCGCCATCCGTTTTCGGGGCGCTCCCCGCGCCGGATCAGTACAGCTTCACGTCGGCGATCAGCGCGCGGTGGTCCGTACCGGGGAAGTCGAGGAAGCGGGTCTCCGTCGCGACGAGGCGCTCGCCGAGCAGTATGTGGTCGATCTGGGCGCCGAGCGGGGGTGCGGCGGGGCGGGGCCAGGTCGGGGTGCGCGACAGGCCCGTCTGGCGTGCCGCGTCCTGGAGGCCGGTGTCCAGGAGGTCGCGGAACGCGGCGTGGTCCTGCGAGGCGTTGAAGTCCCCGGCGACGATGGTGGGTTCGTCGGCGTGCGCCTCCGCGTACTCGCGGAGGCGGCCGAGCTCCTCGCGCCAGGAGACCATCGAGTCGGGCTTGGGCGGCATGGGGTGCGCGACCTGGAAGCGCACGGACCTGCCGTGGACGTCGGCGACCGCGCCCGGCATCGCCATGCGGCTGTCCACGGAACTCTCGCCGCGCAGCGGGTAGACGCTCAGCAGCGCCGACCCCTCCGATGTGCGGCCAGGGACGATGACGCGGTACGGGTACGCCTTGCGCACCTCCTCGGTGCGCAGCGCGTCGGCGCACCGCGTGTCGCACTCCTGGACCGAGACGAACTGGGGGTGCTCCGTCAGCACCGTGTCCAGCAGCGGTTCCGTCGCGCCGCCGAACTGGAGGTTGGCGCTCAGCACGCGGAACCGCGCCTTCGCCGGGCTCTCGCCCGAGGCGGCCGGGGCGTCGGGCCCGTAAGGGAGCGTGAACCAGCCCGTCGCGACCAGCACGATCACCGCCCACAGCGAGAGCAGGACGCGACGCGCGAGGATCGCGCACAGCAGCGCCAGCCAGCCGGGGGCGAGGAACCAGGGGAGGAAGGCGAGGAGCTGGGGCACGGGTGTGGGGCCGTCGCCGTCCGAGGCGCGGATGGCGAGGAGCACGCTCAGCGCCGTCAGCAGCAGCGTGGCGAACCAGGCGAGGGGGCGGCGGAGACGGGCGCGGCGCACCTTCGCGCGCTCGGCGTCGGGGTGCGGGCCTTCCGGGACGCGGTCGCGGTCGCCGTTGGGGCCACCGTCACCGTCACCGTTGGCGTCGCGGTGCGGGTCCGGCCCCTCCGGGGCGTGCGCGGGCTCGGCCGTGGGCCGGGGCGGGCGGCGCGCGGACGTGCCGCGCTCGGCTCCGCGCCGGTCGTGATGCTCCTCTTCCCCCGTCAGCACATCACCGATGGTGCCTCATCGCGGGGCCGTACGGGCGGAAGCGGCGCCCGTACGGCCGGTTCCGCGTGCCCACGGGGCGCGATCCGGGCCCGTGCGGGGGCCCGGTGCCGGGTGCGACGCGCGGGGCGCGTCGGCAACACGCGGACGGCTGAGCCCGGAGGCACATCCCGACGGCACATTTTGCCCGGCCAAGGTATGGCGTGCGCGGGCGTGCCGCGAAGATGATGCACGGGCCGGGCCCGTACGCGGAACGACGCGCGACGAGACCTGGAGCCGCGACCCTTGACGCCGCACCAGGAGGAGCGCGTGAACCCATCGTCCAGGCCGCCGAACCCGGCAGCCTCTTCCTCCTCTTCCTCCTCTTCCTCCTCTTCCTCCTCTTCCTCCTCTTCCTCCTCTTCCTCCTCTTCCTCCTCCTCTTCCTCCGCCGACGACGACGCGTCCGCGCCGGGCGGCGGAACCCTGGGGGAGCGGCTGGACCTGGCCGCCGAACGGTTCCCCGAACGCGAGGCGCTGGTGGACGTGGCGGGCGGCCGGAGCTGGACGTGGGCCGAGTTCGCGCGCTACGTCGAACTCCTCGCCCTCGGCCTGCTCGGCAAGGCGGTGGCCAAGGGCGAGCGCGTCGGCGTGTGGGCGCCCAACTGCGGGGACTGCGCGCTGATCCAGTTCGCCGTGGCCCGCGTCGGCGCCGTGCTCGTCAGCGTGGACCCGTCGGGCGGCGCGGTGGGGCTGCGCGAGGCGCTGCAACGTTCCGGTACGGAGATCCTGTTCACGGTGGAGGCGTACGAGGACCACGTCGAGGAGGTGTGGGACGACTGCCCCGAGCTGCGCGACGTGTTCCCCTTCGGCGACGGCTGGTCCGAGCCCATGGACCTGGGCCTCCAGATCGGCGACCCGCGCCGGGTGGCCGAGCGCGAGGCGGAGCTGGGCGCGGAGGACCCGGTGGCCGTCCCGTACGGCACGGCGGAGGCGGAGCCGCTCACCCATCGCGACCTCGTGAACGGGGCCCACGCGCTCGTCGGGAAGGCCGAGGACGCGGGCGCGGCGCGTGGTGGCCCGCTGGCCGAGCTGCCGCTGAGCCATCCGCTGGGCACGGCGCTGGAGCTGCTGGCGGCTGCGGAACACGGCGGCCGCGTCGTCGTCCCGCCCCCGCCCTCATCCCCGTCCCCGTCGCCCCCGCCCGCAGCACCCGCGCCCCGCACGGACCGGTGACCCGCGCCGACCGATGACCCGCGCGGCCAGTCGGGGGGGGCGACGAGAAAGTGGCGAGGCCGCCGGTTCTCTCCGCGCCCGTCAGGCGCCGCGCATACGCGCCTGCTCACGCACTGCCGCGCGTGCGGCCGGGCAGCAGGACGAGCAGCAGGCTCGGCACGAGGAGAAGGGCGAAGGCGGCGGCGTAACCGGCCGGTCCCGACGCGCCGAGCGCCAGGCCGACGTTGAGCACGGCGGCGGACATGCCCAGCACCGCGATCTGGCCCAGGTTCTGGTTCGTCTGCATCGCGCCGCTGGCGTAACCCCGCCTGCCCGGCGGGCTGTGCGAGAGCGACAGCACGATGAGCGATGGCTCCAACATGCCCATGCCGATGGCGGCCAGGGGCATGGCCGCGGCGGCGGTCAGCGCCGGAACGCCGGGAAGCGTCCCCACCACTGCGACGACGACCGCCGCCGCCTGCACCAGCGCGCCGAGGCCGACCAGCCGGTGCCGGGGCCAGTTCTCCAGCACCCGCCCCTGCACCCAGGAGGCGCCCGCCCACATCACGGAGGCGCTGGTGAAGACCAGGCCGATCACCACCGCCGTCACCTGCCGTTCGGCGACGAGCATCAGCGGAACGAACGCCTCCAGGGTGAAGAACACCCCCGAACCCAGGCCGCGCAGCAGCACCGTGGCGGGCAGGCCACGCGCCGCCCGCCAGGTGCCCACGGGCAGCAGCCGGGGAGCCAGGAGCACCAGCAGGACCAGGCCACCGGCCGCGAACAGTGCGTGGTGTGCGCTCCAGCCCGACACCCCGTACTGCCCCAGCGCCGCGCCGACGCTCACGGCACCCGCGACCAGCAGGGCCGGGCGCGGCGAGCGCTCGCCCGGCCGCCCGTCCGGCCGCCCGTCCGGCCGCCCGTCCGGACGCTCGTCGGTCCCCGCCCGGCCACGGCCGCGCAGCACGGCCACCAGTGTGAGCGCCGGTACGAGCGTCAGCGCGGCCAGCCCGTAGAACACCGCCCGCCACGACCACCACTCGGTCACCAGCCCTGCCAGCGGAGGGCCCGTCAGGGACGGGACGATCCAGCTCGTGCTCATCAGGGCCAGCGCGCGTGGCCGCAGCCGGTCCGGATAGGTCTCCCCGATGGCGGTGTTGACGGACACCGCGACCATCCCGGCCGCCAGCCCGTCCAGGAAGCGGCCGGCCGCGAGCTGCCAGACCGTGGTGCTGGTGGCGGCCACCAGCAGGGTGACGACGGTCAGCGCCATGCCCGCCGCCAGGGGCCGACGGGCACCGGAGCGGTCGGCCCAGTGGCCGCCCAGGACGCCGCCCAGCAGGCTCGCCGCCACGAAGCAGCCCGCCACCAGCGGGAACAGGGCGACACCGTCGAGCGCCTTGGCCGCCGTCGGCAGGGTGGGGACCACGGCCAGCGCGGCGAAGCCGGTGAGGAACATCGTCGCGGCGAAGCTGACCGTGGCGGCCACGTACCCGCGCGAGAACAGGCCGCCCCCGGCCTCTCCGGTCTGCCCGGCCTCTCCGGCTTCCTCGGTCTGGTCCGGGCCCTGACGCGAGCCGGGTAATCGGGGCATTCCTTGGCCCTTCTCCCCGGCCGTGGGGGTGAGCGCCTTTCGGCGATGGCGGTGGCGGCGGCGCTGATGGTGGCGCGTCAGCCGCGGGAGGAGCGTTTATGCGCGGTGTCCAGCGATCTCGACGTCGGAAACCTACAGATCACGGCGAGTCTCCGTCAACAGGTATAGACCAGCCCTGCGGGTTGGGTTTGAGTGCTCATGACATGTAGCCGTAAATACGGACACGTTGTGCGAGGTGTGGCACTCGGTCATGTCCGCGGCCCGGGCTCGGACGGAGAGCCGGCCGTCAGGCCGCAGAAGCCGGACGCGACGCGCTCGGCCGTCGCCGCGGCCCGTCGCCCCGTCGTCAGCACCCCGAGCAGCAGCACGGCGGCGCCGCAGCCGGTGATGATCCACCAGCCGAGGGTGTGCATCCCGGCCCCCACGGCGGCGCCGATGACCGCGACGCCCAGCGCCGAGCCGACCTGACGGCTGGTCGACGCGATCCCGGCCGCGACCCCCGCCTGGGAGCGCGGCATGCCGGAGACGGCGGAGTTGGTGATGGGCGCGTTGACCAGGCCGAAGCCGATGCCGAAGAGCACGTACGAGGTGAACAGCAGCGGGTCCGAGCCCTCCGCGTCGAACCCCGCGAACAGCACGCCGCTCGCCACGATCGCCACCCCCGCCAGCACCAGCGGCAGCCGGGCGCCACGGGTGCCGACCAGATGCCCGGACAGCGGCGCGAAGGCCGCCGTCATCACGGCCATGGGCAGCAGGTGCAGCCCGGCCTCCAGGGCCGACATGCCGCGGTCGTTCTGGAGGTAGAGGGTGTTCAGGAAGAGGAACCCGGCCAGCGCCGAGAAGGCCGTGACCGCCGTGAACGTGGCCCCGGTGAAGGGCACGCTGTGGAAGAAGCGGAGGTCGATCAGGGGCTCCTCGCGGCGCCGCTCGTAGAGCACCAGCGAGACCAGCGCGCACGCGCTGACGGCGAAGCAGCCCAGGATCAGCGGCGAGGTCCAGCCGCCGCCGCTCGCCGAGCCGCCCTCGATGATGCCGAAGGTGAGCGTGCCCAGCGCCAGGATGACCAGCAGTTGGCCGACCGGGTCGATGCGGCGCGCCCTGGGCGCCCGCGACTCGGGCACGTAGCGCGCGGTGAGCACCAGCGCTGCCAGGCCGATGGGCAGGTTGAGCCAGAAGATCGAGCGCCAGCCGACGGAGGCGACCAGCGCGCCGCCCAGGATCGGCCCCGCCGCCATCGCGAGTCCCACGACGCCGCCCCACACGCCGATGGCGCGGGCCCGCTCGCGGGGCTCGGTGAAGGTGTTGGTGATGATCGACATGGCGACCGGGTTCAGCATCGAACCGCCGATGGCCTGCACCGCGCGGAAGGCGATCAGCCACCCCAGGCTCGGCGCGAGCGCGCACAGCAGCGACCCCGCCGTGAAGAGGGCCAGCCCGGTCTGGAAGATCCGGCGGCGGCCCACCCGGTCGGCCGTCGACCCGGCCAGCATCAGGAACGAGGCCAGGACCAGCGTGTACGCGTCGATCGTCCACTGGAGGCCCGAGACCGAGGCGTTCAGCTCCCGCTGGAGAGAGGGCAGGGCCACGTTCAGCGCCGTGTTGTCGAGGCTGACGATCAGCAGGCTCATGCAGCAGATCGCCAGTACCAGGAGCCGTCGCCGGTGCGAGAGCGCGGGTCCCGAACCCGAACCGGAACCGCCGCCGGAACCGGAACCGTCGCCGGAGCCGCCGCCGGGGTCCGTGCCCGTGCCCGTACCGGTACCCGTGCCGGTGCCCGGACCCGTGCCGGAAGTGCTGCTGGTGCGCGATGACATGTCCCCAGCATCCACCCTTCGACACACACCTGCTGCTCAGGGGTGGTGCGCGGGGGCCCGCGAGTCGCACGATGTGCGGCAGCGACCGGCTGAAGCGACTGGCCGAGGGACGCGGCCCCGTGAAACGGACGCGCACCACCACGAGGAGGAGAGATGACGGCGACCACACCCCGGGCCACCGGGGCACACGGTGCCTTCCGCGCCGCACGGGACACCCTGCTGCGGCACAGGACGGACTACGAGGCGGCCCACGCCGCCTTCTCCTGGCCCCGGATGGAGCACTTCAACTGGGCGCTGGACTGGTTCGACGCCGTGGCCGAGGGCAACGACCGCACCGCGCTGCACATCGTGGAGGAGGACGGGAGCGAGGGCCGCTTCAGCTTCGACGAGATGCGCGCCCGCTCCAACCGCGTCGCCAACTGGCTAAGGGAGCGGGGCGTACGCGCGGGCGACCGCGTCATCCTCATGCTCGGCAACCAGGTCGAGCTGTGGGAGACCCTGCTCGCCGTGATGAAGCTGCGCGCCGTCGTCATCCCGGCCACGCCACTGCTGGGACCGGCCGACCTCGCCGACCGCGTGGGGCGCGGCCGGGCACGGCACGTGATCGTACGGGCCGAGGACACCGGCAAGTTCGACGGCGTGCCCGGCGACTACACCCGTATCGCGGTGGGCCCGCCCCTCGGGAACCCCGAGGGGAACCCCGAGGGGCGGCAGCCGTGGCTGGCGTACGAGGACGCCTACCGCGCCCCCGCCACGTACGAGCCGGACGGCGTGACCCGCGCCGAGGACCCGCTGCTCCTCTACTTCACCTCGGGCACCACGGCCCGGCCCAAGCTGGTGGAGCACACGCACGTCTCGTATCCCGTAGGCCACCTGTCCACCATGTACTGGATCGGGCTGCGCCCCGGGGACGTGCACCTCAACATCTCCTCACCCGGCTGGGCCAAGCACGCCTGGTCCAACTTCTTCGCGCCCTGGAACGCCGAGGCGACGATCTTCATCTACAACTACACACGCTTCGACGCCACCCGCCTCATGGACGAGATCGACCGCGCGGGCGTCACCAGCTTCTGCGCCCCGCCCACCGTGTGGCGCATGCTCATCCAGGCCGACCTGACCCGCCTGGCCAACGTCCCCCGCGAGGCCGTGGCCGCGGGCGAGCCGCTCAACCCCGAGGTCATCGAGCATGTGCGCCGCACCTGGGGCGTCACCATCAGGGACGGCTTCGGCCAGACCGAGACCAGCGTCCAGGTCGCCAACTGCCCTGGCCAGCCGCTCAAGCCCGGCTCCATGGGGCGGCCCGTCCCGGGGTGCGCCGTCACCCTCGTGGACCCGGTCACCGGCGAGGCGGACGTGTCCGAGGGCGAGATCTGCCTCGACCTCTCGGCCCGCCCCGTGGGCCTGATGACGGGCTACCACGGCGACGAGGAGCGCACGGCCGAGGCCATGGCCGGGGGCTACTACCGCACGGGGGACATCGGGGCGCGGGACGAGGACGGCTACATCACGTACGTGGGCAGAAGCGACGACGTATTCAAGGCTTCTGATTACAAGATCTCCCCGTTCGAGCTGGAGAGCGCGCTGCTGGAGCACGAGGCGGTCGCGGAGGCGGCGGTCGTGCCGTCGCCCGACCCGCTGCGGCTGGCGGTGCCGAAGGCGTACGTGGTGCTCAGCGACGGCTGGGAGCCCGGCCCCGAGACCGCGAAGGCCCTGTTCGCGCACTCCAGGGCGACGCTGGCGCCGTACAAGCGGGTGCGGGTGCTGGAGTTCGCGCCGCTGCCGAAGACGATCTCGGGCAAGATCCGCCGCGTCGAGCTGCGGGGGCACGCGGCGGACTCGCCGGGTGAGGAGTACCGCGAGGAGTAGCGCGCGCCGGGGGGCGCCCCGGACCCGGTGGACCTCTCGGCTCAGCCGCCGACGTCCGGGGCGCCGACCTCCTGGAGGCCGACCACGCGGAGCAGTTCGAGCCGCTCGTGGGACTCGCTGCCCGGACGGGCCGTGTAGAGGACGAGCCGCTGGTCGTGCACCGGGCTCAGCAGCACCTCGCAGTCCAGCTCCATCAGCCCGACGACGGGATGCTGGAAGCGCTTGACGGCACTGCGGCGCACGGCGACCTCGTGACCGTCCCACAGTGTCGCGAACTCCTCGCTCCTGGCGCGGAGTTGGCGCACGAGAGCCGCCAGCCGCGCGTCGTCGCGCCGCCGCGCGTACGCGGCGCGCAGATCCGCCACGGCGGCGCGCGCCGCGCGGTCCCGGTCCTCGGGCGGGAAGAGTTCGCGCGCGGCGGGGTCGGTGAAGTAGCGCCAGACGGCGTTGCGTTCGGCCGCCGGACGCGCCGAGGCGTCGCCGTGCAGCGCCTTGGCCAGCGGGTTCTGCGCGAGAACGTCGCCTCGGTCGTTCACGACCTGGGCCGGGCTGTCCGTCAGCCGGTCGAGGACGAGGAGCAGTCCGGGCCGGACGTGCTCCGTGTCCGCGCGGTCGCGGGGCGGCTCCTCACCGGCCAGATGAAAGAGGTGGTCGCGCTCGTCGCTCGTCAGCCGCAGCGCGCGGGCGACGGCGGCGAGCATCTGACGCGACGGGCGCGAGCCCCTGGCCTGCTCCAGCCGCGTGTAGTGGTCGGTGGACATGCCCGCCAGCTGCGCCACCTCCTCGCGCCGCAGCCCCGGGGTGCGGCGCCTGGCACCCTGCGGCAGTCCCACGGCGGCGGGGGTGAGGCGAGTGCGGCAGCGGCGCAGGAAGTCGGCCAGCTCGGTTCGGTCCACGCTCCCACCATGCCCCGGAGCGCCGGGCGCAGCCAGGGACCGCCGGTCCCTGGATGACCGCGTCTCTCCCGCCCGTATCCGCGCCGCCGCAGTCTGGAGCGGTGCACACCGCACACCGCACACCGCACCGGAAGCGGCGCTCGCCGCCGCACGGAGAAGGCAGGAAACCCATGCAGTACCGCACCCTCGGCCGTACCGGCATCAAGGTCAGCCCGTACGCGCTCGGCACCCTGATGTTCGCCACCTCCATCGGCAACCCCGACCCCGCCGACTCGGTCCGCGTCATCCACAAGGCGCTGGACGCGGGCATCAACTTCCTCGACACCGCCGACGTCTACGGCGACTCCGAGGACGTGGTGGGCAAGGCGCTCAAGGGACGCCGCGACCACGTCGTCCTCGCGACCAAGGTCAGCCGCCCGATGGGCGACGACCCCAACCAGCAGGGCACCTCGCGGCGCTGGATCGTCACGGCGGTCGAGAACTCGCTGCGCCGCCTGGGCACGGACCACATCGACCTCTACCAGATCCACAGGCCCGACCCCGACACCGACGTCGAGGAGACGCTGTCCGCGCTCACCGACCTGATACGCAGCGGCAAAGTCCGGGCGGTCGGCACGTCCACGACGACCGCGTGCGAGATCGTCGAGGCGCACTGGACGGCCGAGCGGCGCGGCCTGGAGAGGTTCCGCACCGTGCAGCCGCCGTACTCGTTGCTCAGCCGCGGCATCGAGCGCGAGCTGCTGCCCGTCGCGCGACGCTACGGAATGGGCACGCTCGTGTGGGGCCCGCTCGCGCAGGGGCTGCTGTCAGGGCGTGTCCGCAAGGGCGGGCAGAACGAGCTGGTCCGCGCCGGTCTTCTCCGGCACCTCAACGACGAGCGCAGGCTGGACGCCGTCGAACGGCTCATCCCGCTCGCCAAGGAGGCGGGCATGCCGTTGACGCACCTCGCTGTGGCGTTCACGCTCGCACACCCCGGCGTGACCAGCGCCATCATCGGGCCGCGCACCATGGACCACCTCGACGACCTGCTCGCCGGAGCGGACGTCGTGCTCAGCGACGAACTCCTCGACCGCATCGATGAGATCGTGCCGCCCGGCACCGACATCGGCACGCTCGACCAGGACCCTGTGCCCCCGGCCCTGCTGAGCCCGGATCTGCGCCGCCGCCCCGCCGCGGAACGCGCCGCCGCCTGACGCCGCGCCCCGCGTGCCGGAGCGGTGGCGGGCCCTGCTACAGGTACCGCCCCGCTACAGCCGGCGCCGCAGGGCCTCGCGCCACTCGCGGACGATCTCCTCCGCGTCGAAGGGCACCAGGTTGTGAGGCGGCCCGGCGGGCGGGGTCCTGATCGCCTCGGCGATCTTCTCGTTGATCTCCGCCACGATCCGGCGCACCTCGCGCTCGGTCCTGGCCGAGGCGGCGGCGGCCCGCGCGTCGTCGGCCTCCTTGCGCAGGGCGAGGGAGGGCGGGAGGTACGAGAGGTTCTCGCGGACCATCTTCTCGCGCAGCCACCACTGTTCGTCGTAGGGCGCCCGCTCGCCCGCGAGGGGCTTGCCGGCGCCGGGGAGGTCGTCGAAGGCACCGCGCTCGGTGGCCTCGCGGATCTGCCGGTCCACCCAGGATTCGAAGCTGATACCGGGTGGCTTGCGCTCGGTCACGCTGGTCTCCTCCCTGGCCCTTACGGCCGCTGCGGCCTCCCTCTCAGTGTGCCCCACGACCGTCCCGCCCACGGTTCACGTGGCCCGTCTCACGCGGTCGCCCTGATGAGGTCGTCGGCCGGGTCGTTCACGGGCTGGGGCGCGCCCGTCAGGTCCAACACGAAGAGGGGGACGGACAGCTCGTCCGCGCGGGCGCGGGCGTCGCGCGCGTAGCCCGCGAGGGAGAAGCAGACGGCGATGGCGGACTCGTTGAGCCCGTTCAGCCAGAGGGTCTCTATCTCGCGCAGCGACGTCGGCGAGGTCGTCGGATCGACGTGCGCGACCACGCCAGGACCGCGCAGGTCCACGCCGGAAGCGGGCCGCTTGTCCGCCACCCGCACGTCCTCGAAGCCGAGCCAGCGCAGATACTGCGCCGACGCGGTCTTCGCGTCCTGCGCCGTGCGGATCGTGACGGGCCGGAACGCGGGCCGGGGCCTGGGCGGCAGCGGCGTCCGCACCGGCGCGGGCGCCGGGGACGCCGGGGACGCCGGGGCCGGGGGAGAGGCACGCAGCCGGGCGTGGTCGACGGGGAGCCTGAGCGTCGCCCCGCACTCGCACCCCAGCTCGGGCTGCGGCCACTCCTCCGACGACCCGCACGCGGGGCACCGCACCCGCACCCAGGAACCCGCCCACGTGCGGTGCTCCACCTGGACGGGCACACCACCGCGCAGCAGCGGCAGCGCCACGGGCGCTCCGCAGGCGCACGGATACACCGGCGCCGCGTAGGTGTGCTCGCGACGGCATACGGGGCACCGTACGGGCACGCTCTCGGCCATGTTCTCGGCTCCTGGGACGCAGACGACGGGCGGACCGACATGTCAATCGTCCCTGACCGGGTGGGCCTCGTGTGGCGGAACCGGAGAGTACGCGAAGTATGTGTCCTCCGGAAGCGGAGCCCGGCCGGGCGCGGACGTGCCCGGACACCACAAGGCCCCGCACCACCGGCCACCCCTCATCACTGGGCCGGCGGTACGGGGCTGCGCATCGGGCCGACCTCCCAATCGGCCCGCGCGCGGTCTGCGGCGCCCCGCTCGGGCGCCCTCTCTCAGGGCTCAGGCGTCGCGCAGCTCGCGCACCGCTTCCTCGACGCGCTTGCCGTACTCGGTGTCGGCGGCGGCGAAGTGCGCGATGTTCTTCTCGACGATGTCGTCGCGGCTCACCTGCGAGAGGCCGCCCGCGATGTTCGCGATCAGGCGTCCCTTCTCGTCCTCGGACATCAGCCGGTACAGCTCACCGGCCTGGAAGAAGTCGTCGTCCTTGATGTGCGCAGGGGCCTCGTGGGTGCCGGTGTGGCCTGTGAGGAGGCGCGGCGCGGACAGCGGCCTGCCGCTCTCGGCGGGCCCGTCGAAGGAGTTGGGCTCGTAGTTCTTGGCGTGGCGCGCGTAGGCGTTGGCCGCCATGAGCCCGTCGCGCCCGTAGTTGGCGGCGACGGTGGCCTTCGGCGCGTTGACCGCGAGCTGGGTGTGGTTGACGCCGAGCCGGTAGCGGTGCGCGTCCGCGTAGGCGAACAGGCGGCCCTGGAGCATCTTGTCGGGGGACGGGCCGATGCCGGGCACGAAGTTGTTCGGCGAGAACGCGGCCTGCTCGACCTCGGCGAAGACGTTGTCCGGGTTGCGGTCGAGCACGAGGCGGCCCACGCGCTGGAGCGGGTAGTCCGCGTGCGGCCACACCTTGGTGAGGTCGAAGGGGTTGAAGCGGTAGTCGTCGGCCTCGGCGGCGGGCATGAGCTGCACGTACAGCGTCCAGGACGGGTACACACCGCGCTCGATGGACTGGAGCAGGTCGGTCTGGTGGCTGTTGGGGTCGCTGCCCGACAGCTCCGCGCCCTGCTCGCTGCTGAGGCAGCGCACACCCTGGTTGGTCTTGAAGTGGTACTTCACGAAGAAGGCTTCGCCCTCGGCGTTCGTCCACTGGTAGGTGTGCGAGCCGTAGCCGTTCATGTGCCGGTAGCTGGCGGGGATGCCCCGGTCGCCCATGAGCCAGGTGACCTGGTGGGTGGCCTCGGGCGAGTGTGCCCAGAAGTCCCACACGTTCTCGGGCTCCTGCTTGCCGGTGAACGGGTCGCGCTTCTGCGAGTGGATGAAGTCGGGGAACTTCAGCGGGTCCTTGATGAAGAAGACCGGGGTGTTGTTGCCGACGAGGTCGTAGTTGCCCTCCTCGGTGTAGAACTTCAGCGCGAAGCCCCGCGGGTCGCGGGCCGCGTCCGGACCGCCGAGGCTGTCGGCGACGGTGGAGAAGCGGATGAAGGTCTCGGTGCGGCGGCCGACCTCGCCCAGGAAGTGCGCGTGGGTGTAGTCGGAGACGTCGTCCGTCACCTCGAAGTAGCCGTACGCGCCCGAGCCGCGGGCGTGGACGACGCGCTCCGGGATGCGCTCGCGGTTGAAGCGGGCGAGCTTCTCCAGCAGGTGCTGGTCCTGGAGGAGCAGGGGGCCACCGACGCCGGCGGTGGCGGAGTTCTGGTTGTCGGCGACCGGGGCGCCTGACTCAGTCGTCAGCGTGGGCTTCGACATGGTGACCTTTCGTGCGAGGCATACGGAAGACGGTTTCCGCATGTTGGAGCGTAGAGTCGGCCTCAGAGGCCGTCAACAGTTTGTTGAAGTTGATCGGCGCGGCGGGAGAGGCGGGGGAGACGGGTGCCTCCCCGGGCCCCTCCCGCCGCGGGGCGTCCCGTGCGGACGCCCGTCGGAGCGGGGGCGCGACGGCTCAGGACAGGGGCGCGATGGCCGTGGGGGCGTGGCCCGGCTCCGTCGCCAGGTCCTCGAACTCGTTCACGCTCGCGATGTCGCTGCCGCTCATCGAGATGTTCGTGACACGCTCCAGGATGGCCTCGACGACCACGGGCACCCGGTACTCGGCGGCCAGCTTCTTGGCCTCCTCGAAGGCGGGCAGCAGCGCGTCCGGCTCGGTCACCCGCAGCGCCTTGCAGCCAAGCCCCTCGACGACCCTGACGTGGTCCACGCCGTAGACGCCCAGCTCGGGAGCGTTGATGTTCTCGAAGGAGAGCTGGACCTGGTAGTCCATGTCGAAGTTCCGCTGCGCCTGACGGATCAGGCCCAGATACGAGTTGTTCACCAGGACGTGGACGTAGGGGATGTTGAACTGCGCCCCCACCGCCAGCTCCTCCAGCATGAACTGGAAGTCGTAGTCGCCGGAGAGCGCGACGACCGTCGCGTCCGGATCGGCCATTGCCACCCCCAGCGCGGCGGGCACAGTCCAGCCGAGCGGGCCCGCCTGGCCGCAGTTGATCCAGTGGCGCGGCCGGTAGACGTGCAGAAACTGAGCGCCCGCGATCTGGGAGAGGCCGATGGTCGACACGTAGCGCGTCTCGGGCCCGAACGCGCGGTTCATCTCCTCGTAGACGCGCTGCGGCTTGATCGGCACGTCGTCGAAGTGCGTACGCCGCTGGAGCGTGGCCTTGCGCTCCCGGGCCGAGGCGGCCCACGCCGAGCGGTCCGGCAGCGTGCCCGCCGCCCTCTGCTCGCGGGCGATCTCCACGAAGAGCTTCAGCGCGGCCCCGGCGTCCGAGGCGATGCCGTAGTCCGGGGCGAAGATCTTGCCGAGCTGGGTCGGCTCGATGTCCACGTGGACGAACGTGCGGCCCTCGGTGTACTTCGCGAGCTGCCCCGTGTGGCGGTTGGCCCAGCGGTTGCCGATGCCCAGGACGAAGTCCGACTCCAGGAACGTGGCGTTGCCGTACCGGTGCGAGGTCTGGAGGCCGACCATGCCCGCGTTCAGCTCGTGGTCGTCCCCGATGACGCCCCAGCCCATCAGGGTCGGGATGACGGGGACGCCCGTCAGCTCGGCGAACTCCACCAGCAGCTCCGACGCGTCCGCGTTGATCACGCCGCCACCGGCGACGATCAGCGGGCGCTCGGCGGCGGCCAGCATGGCCAGGGCCTTCTCGGCCTGCCTGCGGGTCGCGGCGGGCTTGTGCGGGGTCAGCGGCTCGTACGTCTCCGGATCGAACTCGATCTCGGTCATCTGCACGTCCAGCGGCAGGTCGACGAGGACGGGCCCTGGACGCCCCGAGCGCATCAGATGGAACGCCTCCTGGAAGACCCCGGGCACCTGCGCCGCCTCCAGGACCGTCGTCGCCTTCTTGGTGACGGGCGCCGCGATGGACGCGATGTCGACGGCCTGGAAGTCCTCCTTGTGGATCACGGCGGTGGGCGCCTGGCCCGTGATGCACAGGATCGGGATCGAGTCGCCGGTCGCCGAGTACAGGCCGGTGATCATGTCGGTGCCCGCCGGGCCCGAGGTGCCGATGCAGACACCGATGTTGCCCGGCTTGGTACGGGTGTAGCCCTCAGCCATGTGGGACGCGCCCTCGACATGGCGGGCCAGCGTGTGCGCGATGCCGCCACTGGCGCGCAGCGCCGCGTAGAACGGGTTGATCGCGGCACCGGGAACGCCGAACGCGGTGTCCACACCTTCACGCTTGAGGATCTCAACTGCCGCTCGGGCAGCGGTCATTCGAGGCATTGGATGCTCCAGATAAGACAGGCGGCCGAACGGCCGGTGTCACGGGCGGAGGAGAGCGGGAGGAGAACGCGGCGGGAGGTAAGGCGCGAGGGGTGAGGGCGCGCGGTATGCGGCGCGCGGGGTGCGCGGCACGTGGGCGCGCGGGGTGGGGCGCGAGGGATGAGGGGGTATCCGGGCGGCGGCGCCTGGGCGCGACAGGACAGGTGTCAGCGCCGCCGCCCGGACGGGTGGGGGAGGGAGCGGCCCGGGTCCCCCTGGAGCGGGCCGCCCCCTCGGGCTGCCCGGGGTTCAAGACCCCGGACCGGGCCGGGCCCCAGGCACCGGGGGCCCGGCGGCTCAGGCGGCGGGCGTGCCGCCCGAGAGCCGCTCGACGCCGCGCAGCAGCGCGGAGTGGTCGAGACCGCCGTCGCCCTGGGCGCGCAGCGAGGCGACCAGGCTGGCCACCAGCGAGCCGACGGGCAGGGCCGAGCCCACCGCGCGGGCCGCGTCGGTGACGATGCCCATGTCCTTGTGGTGCAGGTCGATGCGGAAGCCCGGCTGGAAGTCGCGCTTCTTGAAGTTCTCCTTCTTGCGGTCCAGCACCGTGGAACCGGCCAGGCCGCCCGCGAGGACGTCGAGCGCCGCGTCGAGGTCCACGCCGGACTTCTCCAGGAAGACCACCGCCTCGGCGCACGCCTGGATGTTGGTGGCGACGATCAACTGGTTGGCGGCCTTCACCGTCTGGCCCGAGCCGTGCGGCCCGCACAGGGTGATGGTCTTGCCCAGCGCGTCGAAGACGGGCTTCACGCGGTCGAAGTCGGACTGCGCGCCGCCGACCATGATCGACAGCACGCCCTCGACGGCCCCGGCCTCACCACCGGACACCGGCGCGTCCAGCACCTTGAGGTCCTTGCCCGTGGCCGCCGCGGCCTCGGCCACGGAGATGGAGGTCTGCGGCGTGATGGAGGACATGTCGATGAGGGTGGCGCCCTGCTTGGCGTGCGCGATGACGCCGTCCTCGGTGAGGTAGACCTGCTTCACCTGCGGGTCGGCCGGAACCATCGTGATCACGACGTCGGCGTCCTCGACCGCCTCGGCGATCGACGGGGCCGACTTGCCGCCCTTCTCGGCGAGCCGCTTGAGCTTCGCCGGCTCCAGGGTGTGGCCGGTGACCTCGTACCCGGCCTTCAGCAGGTTCTCCGCCATCGGGGAGCCCATGATGCCCAGGCCGATCCAGGCGATCTTCGGAAGGTTGCTGCTCATGAGGGTGGGTTGCCTTTCAGGACGGTGCGGAGGGGATACGCGGACGGGGTACGGGCGTCGCCCGGGGTACGGGCGTGACGCGGCGTGGGCGCGGTGCGGGGCGCGGGGTGGCGCGTCGCCGCTACGGTCACGCCGAGCGCAGCGGCGCGGGCAGCCAGTCGAAGGAACCGGCGCTCGGCCGGTCGCCCGGCTTGTACTCCAGGCCGATCCAGCCGTCGTAGCCCGCCTTGGCGAGGCGGCCCAGCAGATCGGTGAAGTCCAGCTCGCCGGTGCCGGGGGCGCCGCGGCCCGGGTTGTCCGCGATCTGCACATGGGCGGTCTTGTCCGCGTAGGAGTCGATGACCTGGTGCAGGTTCTCGCCGTTCATGGACAGGTGGTACAGGTCCATGAGGAACTTGGCGTTGCCGAGCCCCGTCGCCTCGTTGACCCGGTCCACGACCTCGACGGCCTTCGGGGCGCTGACCAGCGGATACGCGGGCGACTCGGGCGCGTTCAGCGCCTCGATCAGCACCACGGCGCCGATCCGGTCGGCCGCGTGTGCCGCGCGCACCAGGTTCTCCAGCGCCAGCTCGTCCTGCTCGGCCTCGGAGACACCCTCGACACGGTTGCCGTAGAGGGCGTTCAGGGCCTTGCAGCCCATCGACCCGGCGAAGTCGGCCGCCACGTCGATGTTCCGCCGGAACTTCGCCGACTCCTCGCCGGGCACGGAGAGCGCGCCCCGGTCAGGCCCTGGAAGCTGCCCCGCGTAGAAGTTGAGCCCCGTCAGCCGCGTCCCCGCGTCGTTCAGGGCGGTACGCAGCGCGTCCAGCTCGGACTGCTCGGGTACGGGCGCGTCGACCCAGGGCCACCACAGCTCGACGGCGGAGAACCCGGCCGCGGCGGCGGCAGCGGGACGCTCCAGGAGCGGCAGTTCGGTGAAGAGGATCGACAGGTTGACGGTGAAGCGGTGTTCGGTGCTGCCGATTTCCGCGAGGGGGGCCACTGCGATCGTGCTCCCTTCCGTGTCGTCCGGTATCTGTATTCCGTATTGTGGAAGTAGCTTTCTACTTGATGGAAGAGTGCTACTGGTCCCCGTGGACTGTCAAGAGGGTTCACCGGGTTTTCGGGGATGCCGCAGTTCAGACGGGTCGCGTAGGTTGGCGGCGTGCGATTGCGAGTGGAGTTCACGACAGAACCGTTCGACCTCGACGAGGCCCCGCGGCACGCGGTGGTGGCCCGCGAGATCGTCCAGGGAGCCGAGCTGGACGCGGTCGACGTCGGACCCTTCGGCAACACGGCCGAGGGCGGGTCCGACGAGGTACTGGCCGCCGTCGCCGACCTGCTCCGCGAGTCGCTCCGCGCCGGTGCGACACGAGTGTCGCTCCAGGTCAACGTCCTGGACGGGGAGGGGGACTCGTGACCGACGCGGGGGACGCGTTCGTGGACGCGGTGAAGCCGCTGGTGGACGCGATGGGCGGGGAGATGGTCGCGCCCGGCCAGGCGCAGGGTGACGACGTGGTGCTGACGTGGCAGGGCGAAGACGTGATCGCGGTGCGGCTGCCGCACCTCTCCGACTCCCTCGACCACATCCTGGCCGAGCTGGAGCGGCGGCACGGGATGCCGTTGGCCGAGCTGGACCGGAAGACGAAGCAGTCCGTGGTGCGGATCCTGGAGACGCGGGGTGCGTTCTCCGTACGCCACGGTGTGGAGACGGTGGCCGGTGCGCTGGGCGTCAGCCGCTTCACGGTCTACAACTACCTGAACCGCGCCAACGCGGAGTAGTCCTGGAAACGGGGGGTTCCCGCTTCACGGGGTGGTTGCGCGGGACGGTTCGCCGGTGTGGTGTGCGCCGTAGGGTCCCGCGCTGATTTTTGTGCCGCTTCACGGGGTGCGGGGCGCTGCGCTGGGCGGTGCGTTGTGTTCCGGGTGCGGGTGGGTGGCTTCGGCGCGGCGTGTGGTGCGGGCGCGTTGCGGCTGGCGCCGCGTGGTTCTTGGTTTCGGCCGGTGGTCGTGTCGGGTTGCTGTGTGGTGGGGGTCGGTGCCGCGCCGGGGTGTCTCCTCGGGCGGCGACAAGTGCGGGTTTCGTTGCTTGCTTTCTCCCGGCACTCGTCGCCACCACTTGCGGGGACACCCCACCACGTCCCCTCCCACCCGGTGGCCAGCCTCCGGTCCGCTCCAACCGTTGTGGGCAGGCGTTCCGCATGGCGAGGGGGCACCTCCCAGCGGTAGCTGGGGGAGGGTGGGCACCCCTCCATCCACGCACCCACAACCCCAACAGAAACCCAGAATTACGCGGCGCCAGCCGCGAACAACCGGTCCATACGCCGCGCCGTAGCCACCGGCCCGCACTCGCGCAGCGAAACCCCAAGGCGCACCCCTGCAAGAGCCGGGCACCCCGTGTGGCCTTCACTCCGCACCCCGTGAGGGGGCACCCCAGTGTGCAGGGCGGACCCTGCGTTTCCTTCGCACCCCACGTACAAAGAGTTTCAACAAACTGTTGACGCGATGTTCTCCGAGGACTTAGCTATTCCCAGCCCGAACAGCACCACGGCCTCGGAGGCTCCCGTGACTTCGCGCCCCGCGCCAGGTCTGACCTGGCTCAACTCAGCCGAGGAGAGCGACGCACGCGCCGCACTCCGCGAGGTATGCGCCTCGGACGCATGGGCGAGCACCCTGCTCGCCCAGCGCCCGTACCGCAGCGTCGAGGCACTGTTCACCGCGAGCGACACCGCAATGGCGGAGCTGACCGCGGCGGATCTGGCCCAGGCGATGGCGGGGCACCCACCCATCGGCAGGCCGAAGCCGGGCGACCCGACCTCGTCCCGCGAGCAGCGCGGCATGGCCGGGGCGACCGAGGAGCTGAAGGCGGAGATGCTCGAACTGAACCTGGCGTACCAGGACAGGTTCGGCCATGTCTTCCTGATCTGCGCCACGGGCCTGACCGGCGAGGAGATGCGGGACGCGGTGCGGCACCGTATCGGGAACACGCCGGACCAGGAACGAGAGATCGTCCGCGGCGAGCTGGCCAAGATCAACAGGATCCGGCTGACCCGCCTCGCGGAAGAAGGAGCCCGAGCAGCATGAGCAGTGAGAACAGCGCGCACCGCACGGCGTCGGTGTCCACGCACATCCTGGACACCAGCATCGGCCGCCCCGCCGCGGCCGTGGCCGTCTCGCTCGCCGTGCGTGCGGGCCGTGATGCCGAGTGGGCCGCGCACGGCGCGTCGAAGACCGACGCGGACGGGCGCTGCAAGGACCTTCCGGTGCTCCCGGAGGGCACCTCGCACGTACGGCTCCACTTCGAGGTCGAGCCGTATTTCGAGAGCAGGAACCAGAGCCACACCACCCCGCAAGCCGAGGAACAGCAGGACGCCCCCCGCGTAAGGGACAGCGGTGTCTTCTTCCCGGAGGTCGCGATCACCTTCGCGGTCACGCCGGGCGAGCACTACCACGTACCGCTGCTGCTCAACCCGTTCGGCTACTCCGTGTACCGAGGGAGCTGACACCGACATGCCCACGATTCTCGGCCAGAATCAGTACGGCAAGGCGGAGAACCGCGTTGTCAAGATCACGCGCGAAGGCGACACCCACCACATCAAGGACCTCAATGTCTCCGTCGCGCTGAGCGGCGAGCTGGACGAGGTCCACTACTCGGGTTCCAACGCCAACGTCCTGCCGACCGACACCACCAAGAACACCGTGTTCGCCTTCGCCAAGAAACACGGCATCGAGTCCGCCGAGCAGTTCGGCATCCTGCTGGCCCAGCACTTCGTCGACAGTTGCGAGCCGATCACCAAGGCCCGTATCCGCGTCGAGGAGTACGACTGGGAGCGGATCGAGACCTCCGAGGCCAACTCGAAGTTCATCGGCGCCGACGACGTGCGGCACTCCTTCGTCCGCAAGGGCGCGGAGACACGTACCGCGCAGATCACCTACGACGGCGAGGGCTTCCAGGTCTTCAGCGGCCTCAAGGGCCTCACCGTCATGAACTCCACCAACTCGGAGTTCTGGGGCTACATCAAGGACAGGTACACGACGCTGCGCGAGGACTACGACCGCATCCTCGCGACCGAGGTCACCTCCGTGTGGCGGCACAGCTGGGACGGCGGCGACAAGCGCCGGCCCAACTGGGAGAAGTCGTACCAGCAGACGAAGAAGCACATGCTGCACGCCTTCGCCGAGACGTACTCGCTCTCGCTCCAGCAGACCCTGTACCAAATGGGCTCGCGCGTCATCAACAGCCGGGCCGAGATCGACGAGATCCGCTTCTCCATGCCGAACAAGCACCACTTCCGCGTGGACCTGGAGCCCTTCGGCATCAAGAACGAGACCGCCGACGGCGCCGTCTACTACGCGGCCGACCGCCCGTACGGCCTCATCGAGGCCACTGTGCTGCGCGACGGTGCCGAGGCCCTGATACCGGTCGACATGACCAACCTCTGACGCGGGAGGTATGAGTCCCCGGGACACCCGGCGCGAACGGGCATGACGCGCGAAGCCGCACGTCGTCGAGCCGCCCCGTCCGCCGTGTGCCCGGGGGCGTTCCATACCGGAGGGAACGACAATGGCACAGCCTGCACAACCAGAAGGTGACGGCAAAGCCCCGGCCCCCGCCGTTCACACCGACCACGGTGCCCGCACCGGCAACGGTGTCCACCCCGTGGACGAGAAGCTCCGCCCCTCGCGGCTGATACCCGCCGCACTCCAGCACATCGCCGCCATGTACGCGGGCGTCGTGGCCCCGCCCCTGATCATCGGGCAGGCGTGCGGCCTCGACTCCGGCGGCATGACGCTCCTCATCGCCGCCAGCCTCTTCATCGCCGGTCTCGCCACGCTCCTCCAGACGCTCGGCCTCGGCCGCTTCGTCGGCAACCGGCTCCCCTTCGTCAACGCGGCCTCCTCCGCCGGTATCGCCCCCATGCTCGCCATCGCGGGCCAGGCCGAACCGGGACACGGACTGCCCACCATCACGGGCGCGGTCATGGTCGCCGGGCTCTTCTGCCTGCTGCTCGGGCCCTTCTTCGGGCGGCTCCTGCGCTTCTTCCCACCGCTCGTCACCGGCGTCGTCATCACCCTGATCGGGGTCTCGCTGATGCCGGTGCCCGTGGAGTGGGCGCAGGGCGGGGACAAGCAGGCCGCCGACTTCGGCTCGATGCCGAACCTCGCGCTGGCCGCCTTCACCCTCGTCGTCATCCTCGTCGTGCAGCGTTTCGGACGCGGCTTCCTGCGCCAAGTGGCCCTGCTCGTGGGCCTGTTCGCGGGTACCCTCGCCGCTGTGCCGTTCGGGAAGGCCGACCTGGGAGCCATCAGCGAGGCACCCGTGGCGGCGATCCCGCAGCCCTTCCACTTCGGTGCGCCCGAGTTCCAGCCCGCGGCGATCCTCTCGCTGTGCATCGTGATGCTGGTCCTGATGACCGAGTCCTCGGCCGGGATGCTGGCCCTGGGCAAGATCTGCGAACGCGACTGCGACCGGCACACCATCACCCGCGGGCTGCGCACCGACGGCATCGCCTCCGTCGTCGGCGCCGTGTTCGGCTCCTTCGCCACCAGCGCCTTCGCGCAGAACGTGGGTGTGGTGACGCTGACGAAGGTGCGCAGCCGCTACGTCGTCGCCGTCGCGGGCGGAACCCTGGTGATCCTGGGGCTCTTCCCGGTACTGGGCGCCGTCGTCAACCTCGTCCCCATGCCGGTGCTGGGCGGCGCGGGCATCGTCCTCTTCGGCTCCATCTCGGTCAGCGGCATCCGCACCCTCTCCGAGGCGGGCCTGGACGACAGCTCCAACATCATCCTCGTCGCCGTGTCGCTGGGCGCGGGCATCATCCCGCTCGCCGCGCCGACCTTCTACGAGGACTTCCCGGCCTGGGCACAGACCATCCTGGGGTCAGGCATCAGTGCCGGTGCCCTGGTCGCTGTCGTGCTCAACCTGTTCTTCCACCATCTCGGCACCCGGAGAAAGAACGGCGGAGCAGTCCTGTCAGCCGCTCCTGCCGGCTCCGGCACTCAAATCTCCTAGGGCCCTGCCGTGCCCACCCCCGAGTGAGTAACGAGGAATCACCATGGCAGAGCAAGCAGCGGGCGTTGAGCACACCGGGGACGGCGTCACCGAGCGCGTCGTCATCGAGAACTGCGCCGTCGCGACCGTCGACGCACGCGACACGGAGTACGCCTCCGGGCATGTCGTCGTCGCGGGCGACCGCATCGAATCCATCGGCGCGGGCAAGGCACCCGAGGGCCTGACGAACGTCGTGCGGCGCGTCGACGGCACGGGCCACCTGGTCACCCCGGGGCTGGTCAACACGCACCACCACTTCTACCAGTGGATCACCCGGGGCATGGCGACCGACCACATCCTCTTCGACTGGCTGGTCGCCCTCTACCCGACCTGGGCCCGTATCGACGAGCCCATGGTGGCCGCTGCCGCACGCGGTTCGCTGGCGATGATGGCCCGGGGCGGTGTCACCACCGCCATGGACCACCACTACGTCTTCCCGCGCGGCGCGGGCGACCTCTCCGGTGCCATCATCCGCGCGGCCTCCGAGATGGGCGTCCGCTTCACCCTCGCCCGGGGCTCCATGGACCGGGGCACCTCCGACGGCGGGCTGCCGCCGGACTTCGCTGTCGAGTCCCTGGAGGGCGCGCTCAGCGCCACCGAGGAGACCATCGACACCTACCACGACGCCTCCTTCGGCTCGATGACGCAGGTCGCCGTGGCCCCCTGCTCGCCCTTCTCCGTATCGACGGACCTGCTCAGGCAGGGCGCCGAACTCGCCCGCCGCAAGGGTGTGCGCCTGCACACGCACGGCAGTGAGACGGCCGAGGAGGAGCAGTTCTGCAAGGAGCTGTTCGGCATGGGCCCCACCGACTACTTCGAGTCGACGGGGTGGCTCGGCGACGATGTGTGGATGGCGCACTGCGTCCACATGAACGACTCGGACATCGCCGCCTTCGCCCGTACAGGCACCGGCGTCGCGCACTGCCCGTCGTCCAACGCGCGCCTCGCGGCCGGGATCGCCCGCGTCCCCGACATGCTCGCGGCGGGCGTCCCCGTCGGCCTCGGGGTGGACGGCACCGCCTCCAACGAGTCCGGCGAACTGCACACCGAACTGCGCAACGCGCTGCTCGTCAACCGCCTCGGCCCCCACAAGGAGAAGGCGCTGAACGCCCGTCAGGCGCTGCGCCTGGGCACCTACGGAGGGGCGCAGGTGCTGGGCCGCCAGCAGGAGACCGGGTCGCTGGAGCCGGGCAAGCTCGCCGACCTGGTGCTCTGGAAGCTCGACGGGATCGGCCACTCCACCATCGCCGACCCGGTCACCGCGCTCGTCTTCGGCGCGGCGGCCCCCGTCACGCTCTCGCTGGTGGGCGGCCTCCCCGTGGTGGAGGACGGCCGCCTCACGACGGCGGACGAGGACGGCATCGCACGCGGCGCGCGGGACGAGGCACGGCGCCTCGCCCGTATCGCCCAGGACGCCGGTTAGCAGGAACGTAGCTGTCCGTCCACGCGCCGGAAACCCCGCGCGCTGACGGTACGGAACGACGGACCGGTACCACCCCAGTGATCTCCGGCCGGGAGGGACGGCTCCCGGCCGGGGTCTGAGCAGCCGAGCGGGATGCTCAGACGCCGTACCCGGGGGCGTGGCCCAAAACTTCACGCCCCCGGGGCGGTCCGGCTCGACCCGGGCGCAACGGCACACCGCACACCGAGCACGACCTTGCACGACGCACCACCTCCCTGAAAGCGGGTGCCGCACCGACGGCACTGACATCGACAGGAGGACCGCAGTGGCCAAGCCGCCCAGGTTCATATCGCAAGGCTCGCAAGGCAAGAAGGCAGCGGGATCGCACGACGACGGGACGGCTCCGGAGGAGCCCGCGCCCGTGGACGGGGCCGAAGCAGCGGCCGAAAAACATCCGGTCGACCGGTCTTTGCCGCCGCTGAAGCTCGCCACCACCGGCCTCCAGCACGTGGCGGCCATGTACGCGGGCGTCGTGGCCCCGCCCCTGGTGATCGGCGCGGCCGTCGGGCTGTCCGTCACCGAGCTGACGTTCCTGACAGGCGCCAGCCTCTTCATGGCGGGCATCGCCACCCTCCTCCAGACGCTCGGCGTCTGGAAGATCGGCGCCAGGCTGCCCTTCGTCAACGGCGTCACCTTCGCCTCCGTCGCGCCCATGCTGGCGATCAACAAGTCCGAGGGCCCGGAGAACGCGCTCCCCGTGATATTCGGCGCGACGATGGTGGCCGGGGCACTCGGCTTTGTCGTCGCCCCGTGGTTCAGCAAGCTGGTGCGGTTCTTCCCGCCCGTGGTCACCGGCACCGTCATCACCCTGATCGGCATCTCGCTGATGCCCGTCGCCTTCAACTGGGCACAGGGCGGCAACGAGCAGGACCCGCACTACGGCGACGGCAAGAACATCGCCATGGCCGCCGTCACCCTCGTCATCGTGCTGCTGCTGCGCCGCTTCACGCGCGGCTTCCTCAAGCAGATCGCGGTGCTGCTGGGGCTCGTGGCGGGCACGCTGATCGCGATTCCGGTCGGCATCACGGACTTCGCCGCGCTCCAGCAGGCCGACGTGATCGGCTTCCCCACCCCGTTCCACTTCGGCGCCCCGCAGTTCGCGCTGGCCGCGATCGTCTCGATGTGCGTGGTCATGCTCGTCTCGATGACCGAGTCGACGGCCGACATGCTCGCGCTGGGCGAGATCGTCGACAAGCCCTCCGACGAGAAGACCATCGCGGCGGGCCTGCGCGCCGACACGCTCGGCTCGTTCGTCAGCCCCTTCTTCAACGGCTTCATGTGCAGCGCCTTCGCGCAGAACATCGGCCTCGTCGCGATGACCCGCATCCGCAGCCGCTTCGTGGTCGCGGCCGGTGGCGGGCTGCTCGTCCTGATGGGGTTGTGTCCGCTGGCCGCTGCGCTGATCGCCACCGTGCCGCAGCCGGTGCTGGGCGGCGCGGGCGTGGTGCTCTTCGGGTCCGTCGCGGCCAGCGGCATCCAGACCCTGGTCAAGGCGGGCCTGGAACGCGACAACAACGTCCTCATCGTCGCCGTCTCGCTGGCCGTCGGCATCATCCCGATCACGGCGCCGGAGTTCTACCACGCGTTCCCCGAGAGCGCGAAGATCATCCTGGACTCGGGCATCTCCACGGGCTGCGTCACCGCGATCGTGCTCAACCTGGTCTTCAACCACATCGGCAAGCGCGGTGAGGCGGACGAGGTCACCGCGCCGATGGAGCCGGGCGGGGAGATCCCCCACCAGCGCGAACCGGCCGCGGAGGCGGAAGCGGGGACCGGGGCCGCGACTCCGGAGCCCGCGCCGCGCTGAGGCAGCGGCTTCGGCACGGGTGCCGGCGCCGGCGTCTACGCGTCGCCGATGTCGAAGCGCGCCGGGGCCGCGAGGAGCTGGCTCAGATCGGCGCCCGGTACGTGTTCGACGGGGCCCGCGCCGTACGTGAAGAGCCGGGCGCCCGCCGCAACGCCGCCCAGCTCCAGGCGTTCGCCCTCCCGTCGCAGCCAGGTGCCCTCGCGCAGGCCGAGCACCGGCACGTCGTTCTCCTCCAGGAACTGGGTGAGGCGCTCCTCGCGGGTCTCGCCCATGTGGGAGGTGCCGGGCGACGGGTCGAGGTAGTGCGGGTTGATCTGGAAGGGGATCAGCCCCAGGCTCTCGAAGGACAGCGGCGCGACGATCGGCATGTCGTTCGTGGTGCGCAGCGTCGGGCACGCCATGTTGGTGCCCGCGCTGGAGCCCATGTACGGGGCGCCCGCCGTGACCCGTGCGCGTATCGCCTCCAGCAGGCCGCGCGTCTGGAGCGACTTGAGCAGCCGGAAGCTGTTGCCCCCGCCGACGAACACCGCCTCCGCCTCCCCGGCCAACTGCCCGGGCTCGCCCGTGTGGACGCCGCGCACGCGGATGCCGAGAGGTTCCATGAAGGCGGCCACCTTGGCGGTGTAGCCGTCGTGGTGGGCCAGTGCGTACGGGACGAACAGCAGCTCCTCCACGCCCCGCAGATGCTCCGCGATCACCTCGCGCGCGTGCTCCAGGTAACCGTGTCCGGGCGCGGTGGAGTTGGAGAGCAGGAGCAGCTTCATGTCGGTTGCCTTTCGTCGTGCGGGCTGTGCTGGTTGTGCTGGCTGTGCGGGTCGTGCGGGTTGTGCTGGCTGTGCGGTTGGTGCGGTGGGTTGAGTCGATGATGCGGTCGGTGCTGGTGGTGCCCCGTGTGCGCGGGGGTTACGCGTGCCGCGACGCGCGTCACGGGCGCCGTGCCCGGCCCGCCCTGCGCGGGGTGAGCAGCTCGCCCAGGCCCTCGGCCACCGAGCGCAGCGGCCTGAGCAGTTCCTCGCGCGGCCCGTCCAGCGACTCGTGCGGCCCGACGAGGGAGAGCGAGGCCACGGGCTGCGCGCGGACGAGGACGGGCACGGCCAGGCCCGCCGTCGCGGGATCGTACTCGCCCTCGGAGTACGCGTAACCGTCCGCCGGGACCCGGCCCATCAGCTCCTCCAGGTGCTCAGGGTCCGTGACCGTCAGCTCGCTGAACCGGGCCATCGGGCGCCCGTAGAGCAGCCCGGACCGCGCGCCGGGCGTGAGCATCCCGAAGTACGCGCGCGAGGTCGCCCCCGCGTGTGCCGGATACAGCTCGTCGGCCAGCCGGTACACGCGCAGCGGCCCCGAGGTGCCGTCCGCCGACTCCACGCACCGCATGTGCGCGCCGTCGGGCACGGCGAACAGCGCGGTGACCCCGCTCGCCGCCGCCAGCTCGCGCAGCGCGGGCCGCACGAGCCCGGCCATGCCGCCGTGCCGCTCCCACGCCGTGGCCATGTGCCAGACGGCGGGGCCCAGGCGGTAGCGGCGCGTCACCTCGTCGGAGACCAGGAAGCCGCGGTGGGAGAGCGAGGCGAGCAGCCGCTGGGCCACGGACTTGTCCCAGCCGAACTCGGCCGCGAGGTCGGTGACGCCCCACTCGTCCCGGTCCTGCGAGAACGCGAGCAGGACCTGAAGGGCGCGGTCGGCGGTCTGAAGAGGCGCTCGTTCTGTGGTCACGGGAAGCAGCCTACCGGTATATGAAACGGCTTCTCTGATATAGAGAAAAGGTTGCTGTGAGGGAAACGCCAGGGGCACTCTGCTGAAAACGCCGGGTCGGCGGGCCTCCGTGACTCCGTGGCCTCCGGGACGTCGGGGGAGTCCCGGAGCCCCGGACGTACACCTCCGCCGCTCCCCGGACCCGCACCACCGCGCACCAAGGAGCCCCCGTGCTCAAGCACGTCCTCGAAGTGATCGAACTCCTCGACCGGCCGCGCACCAGCGGCGCTCTCCTCGCGGACCACCTCCGGTCCGTACTGGAGACGGCGGCGGAGACGGCCGACGGAGCCGACGGAGCCGCCGCCACCGCGAAGCCCGAGATCACCGTCACCCGCGTCGAGGGGACCCAGGGCGGCACCGACTTCGTCAAGGTCGTCGTCCCCGGCAGCCGCGGCAAGCTCGCGGGCGGCGAAGCGCCGACCCTCGGCATCCTCGGCCGGCTCGGCGGCGTCGGGGCACGCCCCGAGCGCGTCGGCATCGTCTCCGACGCGGACGGCGCGGTCGCCGCGCTCTCGGCCGCTGCCAAGCTGCTCGACATGTACGGGCGTGGCGACGTCCTCGAAGGCGACGTCGTCCTCAGCACCCACGTGTGCCCGGACGCGCCCACGCGCCCGCACGACCCGGTGCCCTTCATGGACTCCCCGGTGTCGATCCTCGACTGCAACCGCGAGGAGATCGACCCGGCCATGGACGCCGTCGTCTCCATCGACACCACCAAGGGCAACCGGCTGCTCAACCACCGCGGCATCGCACTCTCGCCCACCGTGAAGGAGGGCTGGATCCTGCGCGTCAGCGACGACCTGCTCGGGGTGCTGGAGACGGTCACGGGCGAGGCGGCGCACGTCCTGCCGATCACCACGCAGGACATCACCCCGTACGGCAACGGTGTGCACCACATCAACTCGATCATGCAGCCGTGCGTGGCCACCGGCGCACCCGTCGTCGGCCTCGCGCTGACGACGGGCAGCGCCGTCGCGGGCTGCGCGACGGGCGCCAGCCACGAGACCGACATCGCGGCGGCCGGACGGTTCGCGATCGAGACGGCGAAGGAGTTCGGGCGGGGCGTGGTCCGCTTCCACGACGCCGACGAGTTCGCCCGTCTCGTCGGACTGTACGGCGACATGACCCGGCTCCAGTCCTCCGCTGGAGCCGAGGGCTGAGACGGCCGGGCCGCCGCGGCCCCCCCCGCCGGCGGCCCCGCCCCCCGGGTCTGTCGGGCCGCCACGGGGGTGTCTTATAAAAAACAACGAGCACACGACAC